>JAKSAW010000845.1 GCA_022361455.1 Pseudomonadales bacterium
GCGAATGGCACTGATACGATTGAAGTCGACCAAGATTGTGATACCGGTACTCACGGTGAGCGGCTCTCTCTAGGTATTTACTTCTTTAATCTTGGTCAGGGCGGTTACCTTGAAATCACTGACTTTGATATCACGCCACCATCAGCCACCTTTATGGGTGCAGATGCAGCGAGATTCTTGCTTACTGACAGCAACACAGCACCAGTGATTACTCCTAACACTACAAGCCTAACGCTACTCGAAGGCCAAAGTGCAGATCTAAACGCTACCGCTAACGATGCTGAAGATGGTGATCTAACTGCGAGCTTAGCTTGGGATGACGGTGCCGGTAACACAGGCATTGGTGCAAGCTTCAGCTACACGCCAGCATTAGGTAATCACACCATGACAGTTAGCGTTACCGATTTTGAAGGCCGTGCTAGCTCAGTGGATATCAGCATTGCAGTGCTAGGTGATGACAACGATGGTTTAACACCTGAAGAGGAAGCAGTGCTTGGAACCAACCCAGCAGTTGCCGATACCGATGCTGATGGTGTGAACGATGGTGACGAAGTTAATACCTATAGCACCGATCCACTTGATGCAGACAGCGATGCCGATGGCATGCCTGACGGTTTTGAAATCGATAACGGCTTTGATCCTCTAAGCGATCTTGATGCTGCGCTTGATGCGGATGCTGATGGTTTAACTAACCTTGAAGAATTCCAAGGTGGTACCGATCCATTAACTGCTGAACCTGTTGTATTAGCCGATATCATTATCGACACTGATGAAGCCGGCACTAGCAGCGTAGGCACATGGCAAACCTTTACAGGCAACGAAAGCTTTAACGGTTCTTCGCTTTGGAGCACTGTTGGAGGCGACGTTGACCGTTACCGCTTCACACCAACCATTACTCAAGCGGGTGTTTATGAAGTCTTTGCTTGGAACGCTTGTTACGCTAACCGCGCCACAAACGTACAACACATCATTGTTCACGAAGGCGGCACAACCACCATCGCTGTAGATCAGGATTGTGACACCGGTAGCCACGGTGAGTGGTTCTCTCTAGGTAGCTTTAGCTTTGCTGCTGGTACAGCTGGCTATCTGGAAATTACTGATGCTGGATTAACTCCTCCATCTGCCACTTACATGGGCGCTGATGCTGCACGCTTTACTCAACTTGATAGCAATCTACCTCCAGCTATTGATGTAGATAGCTCGGATATCACGTTGCTAGAAGGCGAAGCATTAAATCTATCAGCTACAGCAAATGATGCCGAAGACGGTGATTTAACAAGCTCGCTAAGCTGGACTGATGGCGGTAGCAATACTGCAACAGGCGGTAGCTTCAGCTACACACCTGCTGCAGGAAATCACGTCATTACCGTTAGCGTGACAGACAGTGGCAGCCGCAACACTTCTATCGATATTAATTTATCAGTAGTGGGCGATGACAACGACGGTTTAACCCCTGCAGAAGAAGCTGTGCTCGGCACTAACCCTGCTGACGCAGACTCTGATGATGACGGCATCATTGATGGTGACGAAGTAAATATCCATGGCACAGATCCATTAAGCAATGATTCTGATAGCGATGGTATGGATGATCTATTCGAACTTGATTATGGCTTCGATCCAAACAACGCTAGCGATGCAGCGGCCGACGACGATGGCGACGGCATTTCTAATATCGACGAATATAATGATGGAACTGACCCAACCGTATTCGATGAAATACCACCAGCAGACATTATCGTCATCAACGGTGATGCTGAAACATCATCCGTAGGCGGCTGGAGCACCTTTAGCGGTAACGAAAGTTATGATGGTGCGTCTTTATGGGCGACCGTAGGCGGCACTGAAGATCGATATCGTTTCACTCCAGATCTACCCGTATCTGGTAACTACGAAGTATTTGCTTGGAACGCTTGCTATGCCAACCGCGCTGTTGATGTTCAACACCTTATTCAACATGCCAATGGCACAGATACAGTTGCAGTAGACCAAGACTGCGACACTGGCTCACACGGCGAATGGTTCTCGTTAGGTATCTACCAATTCAATCAAGGCACAAGCGGTTATCTAGAAATTACTGATGCAGGCCTTTCACCTGTAAGCACAACTTACATGGGAGCAGATTCTGCGCGCTTCCTACAGGTAGATAGTAATGCTGCGCCGGTATTAACACCTAGTGAAACTGCTTTGACGTTAGTAGATGGTGAGCAAGTGTCATTAACAGCGACCGCTATCGATACCGAAGACGGTGACATTTCTGGGTTTATCGATTGGAGCAACTCTGCGACTGCAGATGCAGCAACTGGAAGTAGCTACATCTATACACCAACTCTTGGAACAGCAACTATTACAGCGTCTATTACTGACAACGATGGTGCAACTACCAACGTTAATATTTCACTCAACGTCGTTAGCTCTTTGGACGAACTAGACGATGACAATGACGGGTTGAACAACGGTGATGAGGCCGTTAACGGTACAGATCCTAATAATGCAGATTCAGATGCTGACTCATTGTCTGATGGTGACGAAGTTAATACTTATGGTACTAATCCATTAAGTAACGATTCCGATAGCGATGGCATGACTGATGACTTTGAAATCGATTATGGCCTTGACGCAAACGATCCTTCAGACGCTGCAACCGATCTTGATAATGATGGTGTTAGCAATCTAGATGAATTCCTAGATGGCACTGACCCAACTGTTGCACCTGTTGTTGAAATTATTATCGATAACGGTGATGCAGAAACTTCAAGTGTTGGCACATGGAATGATTATCCAGGCAACGAAAGCTATAACGGTGCTTCACTATGGGCAACCGTTGGCGGAACAGTTGATCGTTATCGCTTTACCCCAACCATTGAAACCGCTGGTAGCTACGAAGTATTCGCGTGGAACTCTTGCTACGGTAACCGTGCCACCAATGTACAACACATCGTTCAACATCAGTTTGGTCAAACGATCATAGAAGTGGATCAAGATTGTGATACAGGCTCTCATGGAGAATGGTACTCTTTGGGTATCTTCGATTTTGAAGCTGGCACTGATAACTATTTAGAAATAACTGATGATGGCATTCCTGCTGGCCCAACCACCTATATGGGTGCAGACGCAGCAAGATTTGTTCGTCAATAAATTAAACTAGCGACAAACAAAAAGGCTCCTAAACGGAGCCTTTTTTATTTTGTAATAAATAAAACAGCAAACTAACTTACGATCGCCTGAGCCGCAGCGTAGGCAGATGACCAAGCCCACTGAAAGTTATATCCACCCAAATGCCCAGTTACATCAACCACTTCACCAATAAAAAACAAACCCGGCTGAGTAGTACTCTCCATCGATTTAGAAGATAAATAATTAGTATCAACACCACCCATCGTTACTTCTGCAGTACGATAGCCTTCAGTTCCAGATGGTTTTATTTGCCAATCCGATAATAAATCCGCCACTTCTGAGATCACCTGATGAGAAAAGTCGCCTATATTCTTCTCATTTAGGGCTTGCCAATAATTATCAACTAATTCCTGGACAAGCTTCTTAGGCATCTTCTGCCCTAACAAAGTACGCAGCAAACTTTTGGGATTGGATTGCTTAGCAGCTAGCAACCAACCCTTTGCATCTTCCCCAGGTAAAAGATCAATTGAAATTGATTCTCCGGGTTTCCAATATGAAGACAATTGCAAAACTGCAGGGCCACTCAGGCCTCTATGTGTAAACAACATGCTTTCATAAAAATTGGCGCGCTTGTTTCCCATGGTAACTGGCAAGGAAACACCACTAAGCCGTTCCGCAAACTGCTTTAGTTCACCGCTAAGTGTAAACGGCACGAGAGCAGGAACCGTGGGAATTATCTTCATTCCAAACTGTTCCGCTAACTCATAGCCAAAGCCGGTCACTCCCATGCTAGGAATCGAAAGCCCTCCGGAGGCTACCACCACAGTTTCCGCACGAAATTCCCCTTTGCTAGTTTCCACTCTATAGTTGTTTTCAAAACTAACCCCATAAATATCTGTATTAGTCTTGATACTCACACCATGCTTTTCATTTTCCTGCAGCAAAATCCGCAAAATATCTTTAGAACTGTTATCACAGAAAAGCTGGCCCAGCGTTTTTTCGTGATAGGCGACGCCATACTCACACACTAAGCCAATAAAATCCCATTGCGTATAACGACTCAATGCTGACTTGGCAAAATGGGGATTATTCGAAATATAATTTTCAGGAGTAATGTCCAGATTGGTGAAGTTACATCGGCCCCCACCTGACATAAGGATTTTTTTGCCGACCTTGTTGGTTCGCTCAAGTAATAAAGTGCGCTTACCATATGAAGCCACTTTAGAGGCACACATCAATCCGGCAGCACCTCCACCAACGATGATGACATCAAAATCTACATTCTCACTCATTAAGATTTGCCCCTAAATTTTGCTCGGCATTCTAACACCCTAAGCCACGGAATCATCAAACTTAAAGCTAACAGAATTAGCTTTATTGAATTAGGCAAAACACATGTCGGTGAACTTTACAAAAAAAAACATGCGAGCGAATTAATCCATTAATATCAATAACTTATAAACAGGCCCGTTTTTTGCTTACTATTACAGCACTTAGACCTAAAAGGATGAATTAAAATGGGTAACAAATTTGTAGCACGCGCTTTGGGTAGTGCCGTTCTTCTAGCGGGTATCAGCACTGTTGCACAAGCGGAAATTGTAACCATGGAGCAAACTAGCAACTTTGGTTTTCAGTCAAACTCTGTATTCGACTACGAAAGACAAGGTTCTAACAACCCCGTTAGTAGCCGCACAGATTCTCAAACTGTCAACATGGCAGGCTTTGACAGCAGCTTAGGTGATCTCATTGGGGTTGATATCACTTTCCAATCTGGCTGGTCTTTGGGCGGACAATTGGCTGCATGGGATGACGTTGATAACTACTGGATCTTCGATAAAGAGAAGGTATCAGCCGAAGGTTATGCCTCTTCCACTTTATCTGTAGAGCTAACTAACCCATCACGCTCAGAAGAAGAAGCCATACGCACTGTTCAAAACTCTTGCTCAAGAAAAGGCAACCTATACTACGCACAGTGTAAAGATGGCGATATTATTTCTGGTGACTTTGATGAAAGTCTCGACCTAGCTAGCATCGACCTATCTGAGTTCCTGGATACTACTCTTGCACTAGATTTCGAGCGCGTACTAACTAGCGAAATTACTAGTTGTGGCTGGGGTAGCAGCAACGACGATGAGTGTCTTATGGAAAACTTCGCCAACCAATGGAAAGGCGCAGTGACCGTAACTTACACTTACGACATACCAGAACCAACAACCTTGGCTTTATTCGGCCTTGGCTTAATGGGTCTTGGTCTAGCTCGACGCAATCAAAAAGCCTAATCGCTTTTCGATTACTTAAAAAGGTCTAAGATCCAAAAGGGCGGATAGTTATCCGCCCTTTTTTATTTCCACCAAGTAACTTCCAATCATATTTTCCTCTACCTATAGCAAAACCCTTCAGTCGATGTTTTTCCTCGCATTACAGCTATTTTTTCCTTTATATTCGAATCCAAACCAATAACAAAAATAGCGAAAACAAAATGAAAGGGACGTTATTAATTCGCACTTTCGTGCTAGCAGTAAGTTTTCATGCCTCACTTGGCTTTGCCATGGAAACCAGCGATCAAGATTACTATCGAGTCATCATGATCAATGGTGAAGATATCCCAGTTGCTCAGGGCAAAGAGATTTCGAGTCTTTCACTTTTCGCCGTAAAAGAAGGTATGCTCGAGCCGATTCCTTATCAGATCGATGAATACAACATTGGTGGCGCAGTTTACTTTGCTGAATGGCATGAACCAATAGACGGCACCCCTCAACTAGTCGATCCCAACGACAAGTTATTATTTCTCATGGGTGATAGTGGCGAGAGAAAAACCAAGACTATGAGAGCAGATGGCAAGATTATCTCTGAAATAGAGATAAATACGAGCACCAATACGAAGCGCTACGTTTATTTGGTTGAAGGTAGTCGACTGCAATCAGATGCTCAGCATGTTCGCTATAGCATCGAAGAAAGCGCAGTTGAAACCGACTTTTTTTCTCTAGATTTCAATAAAGACAATCACCTAATTTGGAATGACTTTGCCTATGCTGACTACCGTGGCGACTCGCCTATTGATGGACTAAAAATAAAGTTCACATCAGGCATCATTTCTTCTGCTGCAGAAATGAGCTTTGACAACGAAAGCTTCATTGCCAAAACAGCAGGAGAAAATGTTGGCCCTATTCGCACCACCATTCAATTGCATTTTACTTTTATCTATCTGGGCCTGGAATTTATAGATGCCAGCATACAAGCGCACTTCTATCCCAATGCGTTTATATATGATGTGCGTTTGATGATTCCAGAAATCCGCCGAGCGCTACTGGTGGATCCAAACATGTCAGTTGCCATAGATTTTAACCAGCTGATCGGTGCACAGATTGTAACGGATTCCCTATCAAAACCACTTGTTGTAGATGGCAACATGACTGAAGAAGAAAAAGCCGCCAATCACGTTGAGTTGAACAAAGATACAAATGGCATACTGCTACGCAGCAATCGCGGCTTTGATCTTCTAGCCTATCTAGATTGGGGAATTACCGACCCTCTTCCGACCAAATTTATGTATCAAGATAATGACTATCAATTTAATAAAAGTGATCGATTCGCGGGCCAACTACCGATTACTGGATACCATGTATCAGATTTTCCAGATAAAGGATTATTTGGTTTGATTGCCAGCGTTTACTTTGCAGATTATTTCAAAGGGACTCCCCGGGAATTGTCAAAGCTAGTTCGAACATCTCCACCCATTAAGATCAATAACCTAGCATCAACGAATAACAAAGTAGTGAATTACAGCCACTCCAAGATGGCCTTGAGATAAGCTGAATACATACAGCTACAAGATCGAATCAAGTGGATATTAATTAAAAAAAGAGCGTATTTGCGAGATACAAATATGCTCTAAACGGGAAGCAAATAAAATAGAATCGGCTATTGATGATTCTTAACTTAATTGGCTACAGGCTTTTTAGCGACATAGC
>JAKSAW010000846.1 GCA_022361455.1 Pseudomonadales bacterium
AAGCATTGGTGAAAGTGCTTTAATGCTGGGATTGGCAAAGAGATCGCTGATTTTTATTTTTAGTCCGCGTTTATGCAGCCCGGCTGAGACCTGGATGGCTTTAATGGAATCGCCGCCGATGTGAAAGAAATTATCGGTAATACCGATTGTTTCCATACCCAATACCTGCTTCCATACGGAAACCATTATCTTTTCGGTTTCACTGCGTGGCGGGACGGTTTCCCTGGCAGCCCGGCGCTCCGAAAACAGAGCATCGATGTCCATAGCCTTTAAGGTTTTACGGTCTATTTTCCCGGCCTGATTCCGGGGCATTGTAGCTACCGGGACGAAATAAGCTGGAATCATAAAATCGGGAAGTGACGCAGAAAGATATTCTCTTAACTTTTCTTCCCAACCGGTTGATGGTTCGTTAGCATTCTGATCGGTGGAATTGAGCAGGACGTATGCCACCAGTTGCATTTGTTTTAGAATTGGGAAGGCCATAACAACGGTTTCAATAACGTCGGGATGCATACCCAGAAGGCGTTGAATTTCATCCGGCTCAATGCGGTTGCCCCTGATTTTCACTTGATTATCTGTGCGGCCCAGCAATTCGATATTACCGGAATCAAGTCTCCTCGCAACATCTCCGGTTTTATAAGTCCTTGTAAACTGTGAATTCCGCAATTCTACCGCAATAAATTTTTCTGTTGTTAGTTCAGGCTTATTGATATACCCGCGAGCCACACCGTCACCGGAGATACAGAGTTCTCCTTTGGCGTTTACCGGCATCAGGTTGAAATGGTTCCCCATAACAAATGCGCCGGTATTATGGATAGGGGTGCCGATAGTTGGCTGACTTTTGTATTGGTCGAAGGTTTCGGAAGGAAGCCACTGCCGAATAGAACCGATGGTGGTTTCAGTGGGGCCGTAGTGATTCATGAAACGAACATGGGGCCATTGGGAATGAAATATCTCTACATCGGAAAAATTAATGGATTCACCCCCCAGCATAATAAACGAAAGTGAATTCAGATCGAAGCGTCCCAGGTCGGACGCATTGGCGATTCGGGCGAAACATACGCTTTCAACGAGCAGGGACTGATGCTCTCCAACAGCCGCTTCGA
>JAKSAW010000667.1 GCA_022361455.1 Pseudomonadales bacterium
AGGAAAGGACCAGTGAAGAAGGATCTAAGGAAAGGACCAGCGGAGAAGAACTTAAGGAAAGGACCAGTGGGGAAGGACCTAAGGAAAGGCCAGTGGTGAAGGGACTAAGGAATGGATATAAGGAAAGGGCCAGTAGGGGGAAGCAACTAAGGAAAAGACCTAAGGAAAGGGCCAGTGGGGGACAGGACTAAGGAAAGGATATAAGGAAAGGACCACTGGGGGAAGGGACTAAGGAAAGGACCTAAGGAAAGGATCTAAGGAAAGGCCAGTGGCAAAGGGACTAAGGAATGGATCTAAGGAAACGGCCAGTGGAGAAGGGACTAAGGAAAGGATCTAAGGAAAGGACCTAAGGAAAGGACCTAAGGAAAGGATCTAAGAAAAGGGCCAGTGGGGAAGACACTAAGGAAAGAATCTAAGGAATGGTTCCTAAGGAAAGGACCTAAGGAGAGGTTCCTAAGGAAAGGGCCAGTGGGGGGAAGCGAATAAGGAAAGGACCTAAGGAAAGGGTCAGTGGAGAAGAGACTAAGGAAAGGACCTAAGGAAAGGATATAAGGAAAGGGCCAGTGGAGAAGAGACTAAGGAAAGGACGCAAGGAAAGGATATAAGGAAAGGGCCAGTGGGGGAAGAGACTAAGGAAAGGTTCCTAAGGAAAGGATCTAGGGAAAGGACCAGTGGAATGGGCCAGTGGGGAAGGAACTAAGAAAAGGACCTAAAAACGCGGTTTAGGCTATCGAGATTAACTGCACTAAATAGGGTGTCCGGGCACGAAATTGGCACTATGAGGATTAACTGCACTAACTGTGCCAAATCCGACTCTGACACGGTGCGGAAAAACGCGTTTTTCTCGATAACGGTCGATCGTATCTCGAATCTGAGGTAACTGTGCTGATGCGCCTCGATCCCACGGAGATTTCTTATTTTATGCAACTTGTCGATCCGAGGCCTCCTTGTGGTCCAAAAATGCAGTTTTTCGGAAATTTCAAAATTTTCGGGTGGCCAAAAAACGCGTTTTTTGGCTTTTTTGGCACCCGAAGTGACATTTTCGATACCGGGAACCCCCTGAATGGATGTATTTCGGGTCCCCGGACAACTTTCGTTTTATCGAACTTTTTGATTCGGGCCCTCTTTCTGCCCGAAAATGCAGTTTTTTGGTTTTCGTCACTAAATAAACCCCCCCGGGGGGGCCCCGAAAAAAATTTTGGACCCCCCTATGTTACTCCCGGGGCCGAAATACGGGGCCACGCCGAATTTGGGCCGGATCCGTCCGGCGGTCTCGGCGTCCATTCGCCACAGACAGACAAACACACAGATTCGCGTATATTGATAAGATGGATAGGCGCCAAAAGTGTCCGGACCAGAAAAATTATTTGTCCGCGATTCATCGCGACCTTCTCGGCACCGTTTTTCTTCTTTCTTGCCTCCTTCCCCTCCTCCTCCCCCTTTTGCCTC
>JAKSAW010000848.1 GCA_022361455.1 Pseudomonadales bacterium
CTAGCGGACAAAAAAGTTTCTACACCACTAACTTTAATGGGTAAGAAGTCACGAATTTTCCATGAACCTCTAGGCACTGTATTAGTCATTGCTCCTTGGAACTACACTTTCCATATTGGTTTAACATCCATTCTTGCTGGCTTCGTAACTGGAAACGCTGTTGTCTTTAAACCTTCTGAAGTCACTCCTATGAAAGGCTTATTCGAAAGAATATTCGCCGTGGACCCTTTAATTGAGCAAAGCGTATTTATTACTTATGGCACCGGTACCACAGCTCAACGACTCATTGCAGAAAAACCAGCCAAGATATTTTTCACCGGCAGTGCCCGAACAGGTAAGCGCATCCTAAATCAAGCGGCAGATTTAATGATTCCGGTTGACTTAGAACTTGGTGGTAAAGACCCAGCAATCGTTTTCGATGATGTTAGTTTAGATCGCGCTGTAAAAGGCATTATGTGGGGTGGTTTAACTACCGCAGGTCAGTCCTGCAGTTCTGTTGAACGCATTTATGTTCAGGAAAAAATCTACGACCAATTTGTGGAAAAGCTGGTTGAGGAAGTGAACACGCTAGTCCTTAATTCAGGCGATGCTGGAAATGCCGATATCGGTGGTATGACCGTCGATTTCCAATTAGATATCGTACGCCGTCACGTCGACGATGCGAAAGCTAAAGGCGCTAAGATTCTTACCGGTGGTAATGTACTGCATGAGAACGAGCTATTCTATCTGCCTACAGTATTAACCGATCTCACTGATGATATGGATATTGTGAAAGAAGAAACTTTCGGCCCCGTTCTTCCCGTATTCAAATTCAAATCAGAAGACGAGATTATCGAACGCTCTAATAACACCGAATTTGGCCTATCGGCTTCCGTGTGGAGTAAAGATATGAAGCGCGCTGAACGGGTTGCTCGTCAGTTAGAGTGTGGTGCGGTTTCCATCAATAATGTCATGCTGACCGAGGCAAATCCAAACTTACCATTCGGTGGTGCTAAAGCCAGTGGCTATGGTCGTCAAAAAGGTGAAGAAGGTTTGCTAGGCTTCACCCGCAGCAAGTCGATTCTTATCGATGCTGATAGTAATAAGCTAGAGCCTAACTGGTACCCCTACACACAAAGCAAATACAACTTATTTATTGAATTAATCGATACCCTGTTCGTGAAAAGCCCCATCAAGCTACTAAAACTAGCCTTGGTCGGCATGAAGCTGGACGCGGAAGCGAAAAAGAAACGTCACTAAAGCTGTCATAATGTAGCTTTTTGTGAACATTCAAGCTTCACTTACGTCCACCCGGTATAATCCTGCACTCAATTGATCTTTATGACCGACTTAAAGATCAATTGAGTCGCTTTAGGAATAGGCTCAAGGCCTGGATCCTAAAACACGGATATAAAAACATAACCGGAGCAGCTACGTGAAGACCAACTCTCGCCTCTACAAACTTTTAATTGTCGCCTCACTACCCGCCCTTATGGCTGCCTCTTGCGACGAACAACCTTTGCTTCCAGATCCTGAATCTGGCTTTTCTTGGCAAACAATACAAAGCGCTTCCGGTTTAAATGATCAGGCTAGATTAGGATTTGTAGGGCCACCTACTTGGTCTGAAGATGGTTCTTTAGTTTCTGGCGCTGAACAATACTATCAACGTAAAAATGTCTGCAACGGTTTTCCAGTGTGCGTAGGTTACGACACCATGGACTATCGCTACCGTATCTATACGGAAACTTTAGGCAGCGGTAACCGGCTCTATTTAAATGAATTAACTGCAGGCATTATCAGCAACGTATTTCATCAAGAAAACGCCGGTTATTGGTTGGTAACCCATCAAACAGAAGGCCAAGATTCACAGCTTGTCTTTAACAGAGTAACCCGGGCCAATGAGCAAACCCAAGAACTAGGTCGAGACACCTTAGCATTCGTAGATCGAACCGATAGTTGGTGGTTGCCGTCACCTGATGGTTCCACCATCGGCCGTGCAGTCTGTAATCGTATGCCTGATTGGAGCAACGGCAGCCCAAGTTACCCTAGTATTTCTGATACCAAAACGGGTGTTTCCGTGCCTTATGGTCATTGCTCCCTTTCCTTTATTGAGCCAAGTAACGGCAACCTCATTGGTAGCCCTGTGCAAGTGGCATTTCCATGGGCCAATGATCCATGGGACATGAATAATGAGCCCTATAACAGCATCGACCTGCCGCGTTATGGCTTTCCCTATTGGAAATCAGACGGCTCCTTTGCCGTTAGCGACTACAGCAACAGTGCATTTGCTCTTTTCCCTGGAGACTCCAGCGCATTTAGCGTTAGCCTCCGCAGCTGCGCTGGACCGCTAACCAAATCCTCCGCCATTAATGCCAATGGAGATGTTCTTTCCATTAATAATGGCAATATTGCGGTAGTTTCTAGCGCCCCCACCTCCCGATTTGAAGACTGTAACTAGCGTCAGCTCTCTCTACTGAAGCCCCATTTGGGAATATATCTTGATTTATTCCCAAATGGGGCCCATACTCCTGGTCATTGGAGGGTATTCCTATGACCAGCTCAGACAATCAAAGCTATGGTGGCAATGAAGCCGCTAGTATCGCTGCGCAAGGTTCTGCCACGGCAGTAAGCCATGGTAACAACCAATACAGCTTCGATAATAAAGAAGACCGCATCAACGCGGCTGCCCTACTGAATTTCTTCGGCATCACTGACGACTGGTGTTGTACCGCTAAGGACCAAATGGTGCTGCTGGGGGCCCCTTCAAAAAGTTCGTTTTATCGCATGAAAGAATTCGTTGATGGTAAAACTGAAAAACCACCCAAGCTTGGCCGCGATGCTTTAGAACGGATCTCCTACATCATGGGTATCTTCAAAGCGTTGAATATTCTATTGCCCAGTGAACGCAGAGCAGCAGAATGGGTGCGCAAAGAAAACAACCACCCTTTGTTTGGCGGACGCAGCGCATTGGATGTTATGCTCCAGGGCCGAGTAATCGACCTTGCCGACATTCGTCGCTATCTCGATGCGGAACGTGGTTTATAAAAATAATAAGGATCCCCTTGCATGAACATTAAAGAGACCGTTGTTGAAGGGCCTCAGTACCGTATTATTCCCACGAAATTCCCACCGATTAATTTTTTCGAGCGCTACACGCCACCAGAATTAATGGAAGAAGCCTTCGAAATAGAAAGCTTAACCAATGAACGGCTTTTAAATGAAGTGGGCCTATTACATCACGTGGCACCGGAAGATCGTGTATCTGGCCCAGGCGCTAGCGCGGTTATGGCCGCTTTTACTCACACTGGGAATCCCTCTCGTTTTACCAATGGTAGCTTTGGAATTTATTATGCAGGGCGCAGTTTAGAAACGGCAATCTGGGAAACCATTTTTCACCGTGAACGTTTTTTTGCAGCGACTAAAGAATCCCCCTGCGAAATCGATATGCGAAGCTACAACGGCACCATTGAGAAACCGCTGGTAGATGTTCGTAGCGAAGCTTTTAATCACTTATTAGATCCAAATCCAGAAGCTTATGGGGTTGCACAAAAATTTGGTGGGGATATCAAATCTAAAAAACATTGGGGTATCCTCTATCCTTCTGTGCGCCATAAAGGTGGTGAGTGTATCGCCGCATTGCGCCCCCCAGCAGTATCGCTTCCACTTCAGGGAGCCCACCTGTCCTATCATTGGAATGGCTCTTTTATCGATGCGGTCTATGAAAAAACCTCGCTAAAACTTGAGTTCAAAAGCAATAAGCCTCAAGCGGTTATTTAACAACTCCGCTAACAGCATGCTCTAATAGGTAATACCAATCTTTCTCTTGCACGATGGTAGGGCATATTTTACTGCCCTACTTTAAGCATTATGCGCAACAGCTTCCAACTGCTATATTTTGTGATTAAGATTTAGCGTTTTCGTAGTACCTCGGAACTAACACATGGATTTCATCTGGATATTATTTGCCTTTATATGTGGCCTGGCAGTAAAGCTTGTTTCTCTACCACCCTTGATTGGGTACCTGTTCGCTGGTTTTTTTCTGCATTTCGTTGGCATTGAGCCAGACGATTCCTTAGAAACTCTCGCCGACATCGGCATCACCTTAATGCTTTTTACCATTGGCCTTAAACTCGAGGTAAAGAGTTTACTAAAACGAGAAATATGGGCCGGTGCCATTACTCACATGGGTCTGTGGATTCTAGTAGCCCTGGGTATAACCCTTGGCCTAGGCGCACTCGCCGTTCCCTATTTTTCCGAGCTTTCTTTTGAAAACGCAGCGTTACTTGCATTTATGCTGAGCTTTAGCAGCACGGTTTGTGTGGTTAAATTACTGGAAGAAAGTGGTGAAATGAAAACTCGCCATGGCAAGCTTGCCATCGGCATACTGGTAATGCAGGACTTAATTGCTGTGCTGTTTATCGCGTTTGCTACAGGTAAAGAACCGTCCATTTGGGCAATCGCTCTGTTGGGTTTGTTATTAATACCTCCAGTAGTCAATTTCTTATTAGATAAAGCGGGCCACGGTGAGTTGCTTCCCTTAGCAGGATTTTTTCTGGCACTGGGTGGTTACGAACTCTTCGAATTAGTCGGTATTAAAGGTGATCTAGGCGCACTGTTACTTGGAGCTGTGTTAAGTGGCAGTGATAAGGCTAGTGAACTTTCAAAGAACTTACTGCATTTTAAAGATCTATTCTTAATTGGATTCTTTTTATCAATCGGTTTTACCGCATTACCAGATGGTCAGATGCTGGGTGCCGCGCTAATTCTTGCATTGTTACTGCCGCTCAAGTTCGCCATGTTCTTTGGTATTTTTACTACGCTGAG
Source organism: Pseudomonadales bacterium (assembly GCA_022361455.1). Classification (GTDB taxonomy): domain Bacteria; phylum Pseudomonadota; class Gammaproteobacteria; order Pseudomonadales; family Ketobacteraceae. The sequence continues at coordinate 4,804 of JAKSAW010000848.1, forward strand.
GCTGCGCGGCAGAACAGCATTCTTAGGATCGTTGGCACTAACCAACATCAGTGAATTTGGCCTTATCGTTGCGGCACTTGGTGTAAAACTGGGTTGGATAGAAGAGCACTGGCTAGTAATCATTTCTTTAGCCGTGTCTATTTCATTTGTTTTCACCAGCATCTTCTACAAACGCGCTCACGAAATTTATATGAAGAATAAAAGGCGCATTAAGCAGTATGAATCTGCAAAACGCCTCCCAGATGATCAAATGTTTCAACCACAGAGTGCTGAAATCATTGTTATAGGCCTTGGACGTGTTGGCCTCGGGGCTTATTGCGCACTAGAAAGCATGGTGGGCGACCGCGTTTGGGGAATGGATGCCGACCGAGAAAGGGTTGATCGTTTAAGGGAAAAATACGACCATGTTTTTTCCGGCGATGGTGAAGACGCAGACTTATGGGAAGAATTAGATTTATCCTCGATCAAATTGATCTTGCTCGCTCTACCCTCTATCGAGGATAGCGAAAACATCATGCTGCAAATAAATAATGGCGACTACCAAGGAAAAGTCGCTGCCATAGCGCGTTATAACGATGAGCATGAACAGTTACTTGATGCTGGTGTTGACAAGGTCTTTAACTTCTTTACCGAAGCTGGCCTTGGTTTTGCCGAAGAAAGCTTACTAATGGTAGAAACCAATTCCAAACAAGAAGCTGTAGCAGCCAGCTAATCCAAATTATAAATGCGCATGGCAGTTTAACCATGCGCATTAAATTTAGTAAATCTATCCCTAATTAGCTTGCTTGGGAAACCAAGGGAAAAACATGCTGGTAGTTTGCTGATACTGACTATAACCAGCTCGCTTTCTCACAGAATAATATTCCGCTGGCTTAGCACCAGTCAGATATACCAACGTTATATACATCATCAGTGATGCGCATAATGACCCAAATCCTAAAGCGGCCCATACCAACACTGACTCGGTATCAGCCATCAGACTCCAAGACGAAATAGCAGCCAACACAAGACCGGTCCAGACCAACCACTCTGCAAAATAATTGGGATGTCTGCTATAGCGCCACAAACCTATGTTACAAACACCCTCTTTGTTTTTGCTAATGAATAACATTTTTTGCCCGTCCGCCATTGTTTCGATGGTATAGGCAATGATCCAAATGCCAAGGCCTAATAGCTCCAAACCCGTGTAAGCTGGACTCTGATTCATGGCAATGATGAAACCTGGAAATGCTAACACTGAAATATTGGCAAAGCCTTGAGCCAATATTTCTGCCAGCATATGTAGCTTAGGATGGGGATTATTGGTTTTTTCCAACAACATGCGGCGATATTCATAGCGCGGAAACTCTGTACGTATAATGACACCTGTTGTTTTTGCCATAAAGAGTGCCCCGAGCCCCATACGCAGACCAATAAACAGGTATACGCCACCGACAAAGCAACGGCGAACAAAGTCACCATCAGCGAATAGGATAATTTGAGCACCTATCAAAGCAACACCGAAAGGCCAAGCAATATCTACATAAGACATTCTCGAAGTACGTAAAAATGGCACACAGGCAACAAAAAAGAATAGCGCTACTTGCACCCCAGCATTGACAAGCAATAGTTGGCTGAGAGCCTCAGAATAACTAAACATAGCGATTGACCATAGTCCAACAAATAGAATTACCAGTGACACCCCAAAGTTCATAGACCACTCCTTTTTGTAAAGTACTCGTAAAGGTTTAAAATAATGACAAACATACTAGGCTAATTCGGCGGTTAGGGTGGCCAGCCATGCGGCAAATATCACCACTAGCCATTTGATCTTAACCTCAAAATATTTGAAGAAAGCGCACAGAAGCGGCTATTGTGATAGCTAAACTCATTAGTAGTTGTACCGGCAACGGACAAGAATATAAGAATAATAGTTTATGACCCAAGAAGGCTTTTATGTCACAGGCATAGCCCTGTCTCAATTTGTGTTGGGGGCTGAGTCCTTAGGCGTGGATGGAAAACAGATATTGGCGTGTTGTGGGCTGCGCGATGAGCACCTGAATCCAACTTCAAGAGTGCCTGAAAACCAATACGAAATGCTAATACTGCAGTTAGCCTTAGCTAGCAAGAACGACAGCTTTGGAGCCGACATTGGCCAACAGCTAATGCCTCCATTGTATGGTTCATTGATGTCTTTAGCACTGAGCTCTCCTACCCTTGGAGAGGCTTTTAAAAACATGTCCAACTACCAAGCATTAGCCAGTGGGAATTGCGGAGGCGTCGATTACATCATAACCGATACCGGCGCCAAATTTTCAATATCAATGACACACCATAATCCGGTGGTGCGAATCCATGTGGCAGAATGTGTGCTTACCATGTTCTGTAGCTTAGCTACCCTCGTCAGCGCGAAAAAGGACTTAACACCAGAAGCAATTTATCTTGAGCACTCCCCCTATTCCGAGTTTGCTAAGCGTCACTTTGAAAAAATAGTTCAGTGCCCTGTTCACTGGAACCACGAAGAAACTTATATGCAACTTGGCAAAGTGCTTCATGCTTATCCTATTCATGGTCATGGAGAGGAGGCACTGCGAATTGCTCGAGAATTCGCCCAAGCACAGCTAGATAATATCCAGGCGCAAACATCAATCATAGAAACCATTAAATGGCATACCCGAGAACTCATGCAATCGCGCTCGCCCCGCCGGGAAACAGTTGCAGAGCGCTTAGGCATATCCACTAGCACCTTAGATCGCAGGCTCAAAGAAGCTGGGATGAATTGGCAAGAGCTACTTGATAACCTTCGCGTCCAACTGGCCATAGAGTATTTATCCAATCAGGAACTGTCCGTATCTGAGATCGCAGACAAGCTCGGATTCTCAGAGATCAGAGCGTTTCAACGACGTTTTAAACGCTGGACCGGTATGACACCCTCCAATTACCGCAAAGAAATATTGGGTACAAGTTAACCAATTAATCGCTCTCATATAGACATCATCAAATCCTTCAAGAATTCCCCTCACCACCACCTTATATTGGCACGTTAGTACAACACATAAAAACTGGCTTGCATTCTAAGCTTCTACAATAAAAACAAGAGATTACTACCATGCACAAGCTTGTTGGCTATGCCCTTCTATTTCTTTCAAATATTCTGGTATCCAGCTTTTGTTTTGCTCTTCCAACTGACTGGGAAGCCTATTTTCGAGACCGTCAGGCGGATGCACAAGCCCACGCCATAGAAAGCTTTGATAGAGAAAGTAACAACATCTACCGACAACTAGTGCGTTTCGAAACCGGTATCGGACCTTTAGACGCGGAAGCATTCCGTGTGACCTTAGAAAAACTCGCGGCCCGTCGTGACACCTCTGATTTTCAACTGTCAGCATTAGTACGCATGCTGTATCAGTATGGTGATTCTCCTCTTTGGTCGGAAAGCGAATATGGACCAGATTTAAAGCAAGATGTCATTCAAACCATTTTTGATTTTAAATATTGGATAGATGAACCTGGTTTGGACAATATGATCTACTGGAGTGAGAACCACCAAATACTGTTCCACTCCTCTGCTTATCTCATCGGCCAAATGTTTCCTGATCAAATATTTTCGAACTCAGGTATGACTGGTGCAGAGCTGAAAGCCAAACATGAGCCCATGTTAAAACGCTGGATTTACTTACGTGCAAAGCTCGGGTTTTCAGAATGGCACTCAAATAATTATTATGAGGAGGACATTGGGCCGCTAATTAACTTGGTGGACTTTGCTGAGGACCCAGTACTCGTACAAAATGCTAATGGAGTTGCTCAGCTGTTGCTTCTTGATATTGCTTTGTATTCTCATGGTGGTTTATTTACTGGTAGTCACGGACGCTCGTTCCTTGGCGGTAATACCAACCCAGAAGGCGAAGCAACTCGCTCTACGGCACACCTAGTTTTCGCACAAGGCGGATATAACCGCGAGGGAAGCGTTTCATTTTCACCGCTCTCAGTAACAAAAAAGTTTTTACCGGAGCCCGCTATTGTTTTGATTGGCCGCAAAGACTGGCATATGGAACAAGGACTACCCCAAGTTTGGAACGACCACGCTCGCATGGGTTTTGACCCGTCTAACGCGCAAGAATTTGGGATTGGCACAGACGCTAGTAACTTAAACGATGTTATCACCTGGTGGGGCAACGGCGGTTATATTTTACCGGAAGTAGTTCCTGCCACTTTTGAGGTTGCTAAAAAATACGGTTTATTTGAAAGTGATGACTTCTTTCAACCGTTCGCAGGTTTAGTGCTGTTTTGGGATCTAGGCATCTTAAACCCCTTATTAGAAAATCCTTTGTATCAAAGTGCGGCCCAAGCAATCTCTTTACAAACAACACAAACAACCATCCACCACAAACCGAGTGTTAGTCTTTCTGTCGCGCTCGACAAATCAAAAGGTAACCCACAGGCTCAAAACCATGCCTGGGGCGCAGCATTAAACGGTGGAATTAGGGTGTTCTCTAATCATCCGCTGCTGGACAATAATACTGGCAGTAATATGGATTACTTCACAGGTGCAGCGTCCTTTCCCCGTATCGCACAACATGAAGACGTTGCCATTATTATCAACAAGCCGAAAATCCCGCTACTCTCAGCGATCTTTCCCACAGCAAGAATCACCCATGCATTTTTCCCCGTTGAGCGTTTTGACGAGGTAAGGAAAGTCGGCCGCTGGCATTTTGGCCGCAAAGATGATGGCTATATTGCCCTCTACAGCCATAACCGCAGTGAAATTAAGCAAGATGGCCGCTTTGCGAATTCAGAAATAGTCGCCAAAGGCATGGTTAATTTATGGATTTGTGAAACTGGTTGGGCCGGCGAAGATGGCAGCTTTGATGATTTTGTAGACCGTGTTAGCGACCAAAGAGTTAAATTTCACAAACTTTGGGGAACCACTGCAGTTTACGAATCAGATCATGGCACGATGCGCTTTGGCTGGCAGGGTAACTTTAGAGTAGATGGAAACGTTATTCCGCTGGACCAAAACCCTCGCTATCGAAATCCATTCTTACATACGGAATGGAAAGACGACTTTTTTGAAATCCAAGCGGGAGAGTTAAGAAGTATTATCGAATTTGACTTCTTGAATCATGACTCCACGATTGATTAGTCAATCAATTTTGGAGACCACATCCTCGTTTAAAACGATTATTCCTGGAGCGGCTTCGAGAGATGAGTGGCAATCAATGGGATCCAGCCTACAAGCAGCTCCTCACCGCGCGGTATTCAAATATGAATGCAACAGCAACCAACTAATTTTGACTAAAGATATTCTCCCTGGGGCAGGTGTGGCAAACTACAAGGATGTTTTTTCGAGGCTATAAATATTCCGAGATAGTTCTAGCGCTACATAAACAAAGCTACCCATTATGATGAGCATAATTAGCGTTTACTGCTACCACGGACTATTGGCCACAATTCCTATTGCTTATCATCTCGTGCTTATTTTCTAATAACATATATGCACTCGAGGTCGTTTACTACGATAACTATCAACCCTACTCTTGGAAAGACTCATAAGGAAAAACACAGGGAATTTTTGTAGATCTAGTCAAAGTATCGCTATAACAAATAAATGCAGCGAAGCCTTAGTAGCCCTAATCCAACCTTCACAAAAACCTATTTCTTAATTGCTCTTGAGCATCTTCTGATAAAGCCGTATCTTCAAAAAATTCATCGATAGCTTCAGAAGCCTCATCCAAATCTATGGGATCGTTATCGGTCCAAATTAGCTCTGCGGTAATATCCTCACTCCCAACCTCTAAACATGCCTTTTTTATCGAATCCGCCATCACAGACATTGCAAATGCACTAATAAAATCAATTAGTTCATCAAGTGCTTCTTCCTGATCTATTTGCTCACTGGCCAATTCGGTGGACAGCAATGTAAAGTAGTCATCTTCCTCGTAGTCATCCCTATGAGCTAAAAAGCGCATTTCTTCTACAATGGGTAGATCGAGAGTAATTTCAATATCATCGATAAGCAAATGCTGTAAGAAAACCAAATCATCATGCTCTCCTTGCAATGTAATTGAGGAAAAAGAAGATGTTTCTAGCAACTTGAATTCTTCAAGAAGTTGCGCACTTAAAATCTGTGAAACTCTCTCAAATACGGACATAAGACTTCTCTATATCAGCTTATTATTAGTGATTTTTTGAATTTGTTCCTGATACGAATACAGCACTGCCTCACGAAGAGACAGTGCTGCCGGGGTTACAATTTGAAGGGATACCTATTGAGCTGAGATACGAATATTGTCTATATAGACATCATCGCCATTGCCCGAAGCATCACATTCAAACTTGATCAACACATTATTACTAAAGTTATAACTACTACTATTGATAGTGATTACGGGATTATAGCGAGTGCCGTTATCAACAAAATCAACGTTGTTAACAAAGGCTTTAACGGTCTGCCAGCTAGAGCCGCCATTATCACTATAACGTACCCAAAAGTCCTCTGATCCTTCGAAGCTTCTCACCACATAACTAAACTCAATCTTCAATTCTGAATAACTCGTTAAATTGAGGCTATTCGCTAAACGACTTTCAGAACTAGACGAATTATCCTGCAAATTAAGCGACCTCGAACCAATCGCATAGCTTGTACTCCACTTGGCGTCGGAACCTCCGTCTAGCCAGGTGCCCCAACCGCTTTCCAAATCATCGAATGATAATACGGTCCAACCTGTCGGAGGCGTTGTCACAGTTACCGATTGGCTGGTGTTATCGCTAGCTCCATCGTTATCAGTAACCGTTAAGCTAACAGAATAATTGCCGGCGGTTGCGTAGCTATGGCTTGGATTTTCTTGAGTACTGGTATTACCGTCACCGAAATCCCAAGACCATCCAACCACTGAGCCATCACTGTCACTGGAAAAATCGGTGAAATCAACATCCAGATTGGTCACGTCAGCATCAAAGTCCGCCGCAGGAGGCTGATTCGTAGAGCCACCACCACAATTATCGTCATTCCAAGTGATATTCAATGTGGGCGCGGGACCATTTTCTCGGTCGTTAAAATCAATACCATCGGTTGTGCCAGCAGAAGCGATTACCATACCTCGGTTAGATCCACCAGAAACCCAACTCTGCACTGTAGATACACCCGCTGAATTTAGAGGTACAGCATAAACACCCGTTGAACCAGGGTTGAATCCTGCTACCTGACTACCCTGTTGAGAAGATCCTCCCACAGAATTCCAAGTAGCACTACCCTCACTCCAGCTATTAACACCTGCATAGATATTGTAAGAACCACCGGATGGGTTAAAGATACTTAACTCTACGCTAGCGTCTTCTACTGTTGCACAAGTTGGAACTGCAGACGTATCCCACCTGATTAACGAATGCATTTCGCCATAAGCACTATCGGCACCATCAGCTAGCAGTTGCTCGCTTGAGCCATCATAATTGGTATTACTATTGCTACTAGAAATAAAAGTATCATCCGACGCTTCTATAGCAGTTGCCGTTGAAGAACTCCCACAACCATCTTCGCTGTAAGTTACAACCAATTTCGGCGCAGGATTATTTTCGCGATCATTGAAATCAATGCCATCTGTGGTACCAGCGGATGCAATCACAACACCTTGGTTACTCCCTCCATTCACCCAATTTTGTACTTCGGAAACGCCGTTTGAGTTTAGCTGAATACTATATAAACCGGTGGAACCAGGATTAAACGACGCAACCAGGCTACCCTGTTGCCCGCTACCACCTACAGAATTCCAGGTAGCATTAGATTCGCTCCAGCTATTCACACCTGCATAGATCGCGTAGGTTCCACTTGAAGGGTTAAAGATATTTAACTCAATTTTGGCACTTTCAACAGTTGCACAGGAAGAGATATTAGAGAGATCCCACTTGATAAGGCTTTGCATTTCACCATAAGCAGAATCCGAACCATCTGCTAATAATTGATCTGCTGAACCATCGTAATTGGCATTACCGTTACTACTAGAGATAAAAGTATCATCAGAGGCAGATAGCGTTACGCTAGAACCGTTACCTCCACCGCCAGAAGAACCAGCACGAACAGAACGCATAGCACTATCTTGTTCGAGGGCTAGCACTTCGCCAACACCGTTTGCCAGCCACCAATTGACATTGTTAGGCAAAACAGTTGAATCCGCATCCCGTGCCGCCTTACTTAGGGTGCTGGCTGCGCTATCGAATTGTGCGGTACGAACATCCAAACCTGTGCTAGAAACAGTAATTACTTTAAATTGTTGAATGCTAGCCAGATCAATAGTCCATGACTTAGCATCGTTTGCTGAACGCGCCGGCGCCCCCCAGCTACCCTCACCCACATAAACGGTACCACTAGCCGCAGATGTAAATGAACTACCACTAGGCACGACAACGTCAGTAAGCTTGGTCATATGTGTATCTGATTCAACGACAACATTCATAGCATGATCGTAGAACAACTGCGCCCACCAATTAAACAAAGTTGGGTTGTCGCTCTTACCCGTGTAGTGCGGGAACATGGGTTTATGATATTGAGCGAACCGCCAAGTAGCGCTGCTACCGTTAGTAGTTAGATCGGAAGACAACCAATTGTTTTGCGCGTTTTGCAGTGAAGAGCTTTCGCCCTGGAATTGAGAGTTGAGTGTATAAACACGTAGAAGTGGAGAAACATCAACACTGTAGTAAGTATCGTTAGCCGAGCAGCTATTATTACGAGTTGCATCAACACCCAGCATTTTACAAATGGTACTGATATCTCCATCCTCGTGATTACCATGGGTACCAATCATGGGGTAAATACGCTTATAAGCGATGCCATCAATGGTATCGTTCGAGTAACTCAATTCCCAATCAATTAACCATTGAGTCCACTCTGAATTATTATTTGAATTGGTAAAGTCACCACCATGCATCACAAAAAGTGGACGAACTTTTGCCACCAAGCGGTTACCATTTTGTCGGTTTGTCCAACCAGATCGAGTATCGCCACCCGCAACAACCACATAAGGTGAATTGTCGTTAGGCGCAGTTCTAAACCAGAAACGATCGCCACAGCCTCCATCATCACAAACGCGGAAGTAAACAGAAGAGTCCGGTGTTAGTCCTGTCAAGCGCACATGTTTGCTGGTGATAGACGCCATACTAGTGGTGAAAGTTAAAGACGCTGAGGACCAGCTGCCTTCATTGGTCGTGTAGCCGTAGGCTACATATGGATTGTTATTAGAACCGTTTGGAGTAAAGCTTACCATGGCTTCAGTTCTTGCATTCCCTTCCCAACCCAATCGCACCCATTTGCTTCCTGCGTAAGATGCCGTAGATACAACAAACATGCTTAAGCATGCTAGAGCCGCTACGAGTTTCAATTTCATTTTATCCCCTCAATAGATAAATTTATTTTTTAAGCGATTACATTTATGACGCAGCAAAAGACATAAACCCAATCACTCGGCCCCATAAAACTAACGGGTATTTGTGTCAGCCATTAGATCGTTTTATTGCTTCTTTAAGTCAGTTGTATGAATAGAAATATTGGAGGATACCAAACGAACAAAAGCAGCATTTCTATAGGGAATGGCACGTGGCTTTCCCTCAATAAAATCGATAGCAATTGCGCCAGTTTTAAGATGGGCGTAAACACCTTGCAATGGTATATCGGCATCACTACTCCAATAGTCACCGCGCTTGGTGTGTGAGAAAAAATCATTGGCAATTTTTGCTTCACCCGTTCTTGGAATGTTAAAAATTAAACTACTTAATTCTTTAGACGTGGGTAGTCGCCAATTACTAATACCGCAAGTTTTTTCTTGATTCATTCGCATAATTAAATCAGAGGTGTCGCATCGATCAGGTTCAAAATAGCAATCGCCAGAATTTTTAACACCCTTATCATCTTGGTACCAAGAGAAAGTCCACAACGCATCATGAATACTTTCATCATCAGTCTTATTTTCCCACACCAGGTTAGTTTGCGTATCTAAGACGCAGCTCCAAGGTCCCTGCCAAGAGCGCATGAGCTCGCCCACCCGACTAAGTTTGATATATCGACCTTCATACGCCGGTGTTGGTGAATGCTCATATCGACCAAAGATAACTGCAAGAATAAGGGTTCCAGCTATAACTAATCCACGAGCCACCCAATTCATGGTTTAAATCTCAATTTAATTGGACGCACATGACGCGTATGAGCAATCTGGGCATGATCGAACGCAGCAACCCAAAGACATAGACCATCGCGAAGGGCAACATCTTTATCAGATCCAGTATTAAGCTTACGAAACAACTCAAGCGACCATTTTCCGTCTTGCCATTGGGCATAGGCGCGAACATGTGCGCGATCGCCCTCGAATTGATTAGACGTGTATAAAATGGACGGCAGCACTGTACCAATGGGCAGGTTATCTTTTAGCGAACTATAAGCCTCACCATCAAACCAAGGTAACACCCACGGAATCTCCGCCTCTTGAATATTTCCGTCGGATTGGTATGGCGCTAGCCATTCGTTGTTGAAGGGTAATCGCTTCGGTACTACGCCATTAGGTGAATACCATTTCCAATTCATTTTATAGGCGCCAGACTCTCGGGCATCTGTTTTATAACCAGCTTTATATCGACGAGCCCCTTCACGCACAATATCAGGCTTACCAATGTAGTTGTCGTCCATTAAGCGCATATGATTTGTACGAACGGCCTTCCAGTGCCACAAATCCACCACATCTGTTTCGCTATAATGATAACCCAACCCTGTCCAATGCTTAGGTTTGTCCTTTAAGGGCCTTGGACCTAGGTGTGCCGTCCCTGCTGCGCCAAACTCACAATTTTCAGAGAGGATAATGGCGAGCTTGTCTTCATAATATTTTGTTTCAGCAAAATGATGGAAGCCGTTTTGTTGTACCCGCCAACCTGAGTCAGTTTTAACCAATGGTAAATGGCGTAGGCTTTCCGTGGCATCTTGCCACTCCACATGCATAAAAAGCTCATTACCATTCTGAAGAGCTTTTATGGTAATTGGGGTTGCGCCGTCCTCAAAATTAGCACCACCATGGGTGAATATAGTTTGCGGTAAAGCTTGTTCCCAGAAAGATTCATCAGCAATACCATCTATTTGAATATACTGATCAACATTAATGGTATTAACTACCAAGACATGGGATGAGGTCGCCTTCATCACAATCCAAAATAAAGGCACAGTAATAATAACGACTATAACTAAAGCAGCAGAACGCTTGATCTGTTTTAATGGAGACAATAGACGGTTGAATATCCTCAAGCCCAACTCAATGAGCCAGGCTCCCGCATGCAAAGCAAGATACAATATAAAACCTATCGCTGACGCATAATGTATGAACAAGATTAGACTCTTATCAAACGAAATATTCTCAGCAAAAAGCAACCAACCGCTGATGCAGCTTAAAAAAGTAACCACGTACAAGACGTATGTAACAATAAGATGGTAGCGAATACTAAAGTTACGGGTTTTCAATTTGGAAAGTGAATACACTTGCCCAAGAAGGCGCCAATAAGCATAGAAAAGCGCGCAGAGTGTGAAGACACAAGCGGAAAAGATATGCAGTGAATGTAGCTCGCCTTGGGGTAGAAAATGACTAAAAATCAGCAAGTAGTCATGATCTAATACCGCTATCCGTAATCCGGTTAATAAACTTACAAATACGCTAATTATCGCTAGGAAATGGAGAACGCCCCACAAGGCTTTGTTATTATGCATCTATATAGCGGTGCAAAATCGCTAGTGTATTTTGCTAATGTTCCCTAGTGCCCAAATTACAGGTGACTGAAATACGGAAGTTTCTAAGCTACCTGATAATAGCTGAATTAAAAGAAAAATTGATGACAGTTCAAATTGGTTGCTTCATTTACCCTAGGTTTTGATACTTAAACTAAATTCGAAGGGCCAATACCTTCAATGGCGACTTGCTTGTCATCTAGATCAAGCTATGAACAATAGCGTGCTAGAACATCAATTACCTGCGCGAGTTCAACAGGTTTAGTGATATAACCATCAAATCCTTTTGCTAAACAAGCATCAATATCGCACTGTGCTGCAGCCGCACTGATGGCGATGACAGGTATTTGTTGGGTATCGGCATTATCTCTCAGCTCTTTGAGAGCCTCTATACCGTTAATTCCTGGCAAATTAATATCCATCAACACTAATTTATAATTACCTCGAAATGCCTTTTGTAAGCCCTCCTCCGCTGTTTCTGAGATGTCTAATTTCAAAAGAGGATGTTGAGCCACCACAGCTTTCATCAGATAGGCATTCGACTCATTATCTTCCACGTATAAAATATCCCCATTAAGCTCGCGAATCTGTGTATTAGTAGTGTCAGGCTTGCAGTGATTTCTTTCTGATCCGTTAAAAGCTGGCAACTCAACCCAAAACACACTACCTTTACCAGCAATACTTTGAAACCCAACAGCCCCATTCATGGCTTCAATAAGTTTTTTGGTAACCGCTAAGCCAATGCCTGCCCCATCGATACTAGTTTTCTCTGCACCAGCTCGGTTAAAAGGTTCGAAAATATCATTAGCTCTACTAGCCTCAATACCAATTCCAGTATCCTCAACCGTTATTCTGATCTTTTCACTATCAAGTTCGAGTAAGCGAACCTTAACCTTACCGGACTTTTCATTATATTTAATGGCATTAGAAATCAGGTTAGACAATACCTGCCTTAACCTGGTTCTATCGGCTTTAACTGCAATATTACTTTTGCTTTTTTCAAATAAAAGTAAC
>JAKSAW010000850.1 GCA_022361455.1 Pseudomonadales bacterium
TGCTGGTTTAGAAGCTGTTGGCGGCAACCTATTTAGAGAGACAGCAGCAAGTGGTGCGGTTCGTCAAGCAAATCCAGGTAGTGAGGGCATGGGGCCATTGCTTCAAGGCACATTAGAAAGTTCCAACGTTAATGTAGTTGAAGAATTGGTAAATATGATCGAAACCCAGCGAGCCTATGAAATGAATTCCAAGGTGATCGCAGCTGTCGATCAAATGTTGCAATTTGTTGGTCAGACACTTTAGAGAAACGTTAATTGTGTAACGGTGTTCGTTATGAAGAAATTCCAGCTGTTGTTATTAGTTACTTTCGTTCTCCAGGTATTAGGTTGTGCTACTCATCAACCTGCTCCTGGTGATCCAAGGTATGCACCAGTATTTCCTGTTACACAGTCTCCAGCACCGCAAACGGAGGGATCTATTTATGCAGCTGGAGGCGGTGTTAGTCTTTGGGAAGATCAGCGTGCCAGAAGAGTTGGAGATATTCTCACGGTGACTTTGGATGAGAGAACCACTTCCAAAAAATCTAGTAGCACGGAGTCTTCGAAGTCCGATGACAATACCATGTCAGTAACATCCCTATTGGGAACCACGCCTACTACTAATATTCCTCTGATTGGCTCTGGCTCAGATTTAACGTTGAATACTCAAACATCTAACGAAAGAGAGTTTGAGGGTGAGGCGGGTGCCGATCAAAGTAATCAGTTAACCGGTAGCATTTCTGTGACAGTTGTTAATGTTTTACCCAGTGGGGTGCTGATGGTTCGTGGTGAAAAGTGGATGACGTTAACTAGAGGTTCGGAATTTATTCGAGTGGAAGGTCTTATAAGGCCCTCTGATATCGGGCCTGATAACACTATTGCATCAAATAGAATAGCGGACGCCAGAATTACCTATAGTGAAACAGGTGAATTAGCTGACTCCAATAAGAAAGGTTGGATGTCCAAAATTCTTAACAGTCCGGCTTGGCCGTTCTAAATGGGCTATAGCGACCGTATTGGTAACTTAAGGAATCAACAATGAAAAGAATATTCGGTTTTTGTTTGTTCCTATGCTTGGTATTGGTGACGCCATTATCACATGGTGACCGTATTAAAGATCTGGCTGATCTGCAAGGTGTACGAGATAACCAATTAATCGGTTACGGGTTGGTTGTAGGACTAAATGGAACGGGTGATAAAGCCAATAGCTCGCATTTTACCACACAAACCTTCCGCAATATGATGGAGCAGTTTGGCATTCGTGTCCCTCAAGGCGTTGATCCTAAGTTAAAAAATGTTGCAGCTGTTTCTGTTCATGCCACACTCCCAGCTTTTTCTAAACCTGGTCAAAAAATTGATATTACCGCTTCATCTATTGGTGATGCTTCCAGTCTCCGTGGTGGAAGCTTATTGATGACACCATTAAGAGGTGCAGATGGCAAAGTATATGCTGTTGCGCAAGGTGACTTGGTAGTAGGTGGTTTCGGCGCTCAAGGTACTGACGGTTCAAAAATTACTGTCAACGTGCCTAGTGTGGGTCGTATTCCAAACGGAGCGACGGTTGAGCTGGCTGCCCCCAATCCTTTTTTACAAATGAATGTTTTGACGTTTAATCTTCGCAGTCCAGATTTTACAACGTCAAAGCGAGTAGCCGATCAGATTAATCGTTTGTTAGGTCCGGGAGTTGCTCGTTCCCTTGATGCAACTTCTGTGGTTGTGGCATCTCCAAAGGATCCCTCACAACGAGTTACGTTTTTATCAGTTTTGGAAAATCTAGAAATACAACCGGCCGAGCCAGCCGCAAAGATAATTATCAACTCTAGAACAGGAACCATTGTTATTGGCAAGAATGTTCGTGTATCTCCCGCTGCAGTGAGTCATGGTTCATTAACGGTTACCATCTCGGAAAACAAAGAGGTGGTACAACCGAATGCATTTGCTGGTGGTGATACAGAAGTTACCCCGGAATCTAACATTGATATTGTACAAGAAAATAGCCGTATGTTTGTGTTTCAGCCAGGCGTTAGCTTGGATGAAATTGTACGCGCTGTTAATCGAGTTGGTGCTGCTCCCGGCGATTTAATGGCCATATTAGAGGCGCTTAAGCAAGCGGGCGCACTTCGTGCAGAGCTGGTAGTGATATAGAGTTGGCCTTGTGCTTATCTCGTTTAGGACCTTGTTATGATCAGTGACAAAAATCTAGGTAATGATGTTTACACTGATTTTAGTGGCTTTGAGTCTATGCGAAAAGCTGCGCGAGAAAATGATCCTAAAGCAGTCCATACCGTCGCTAAACAATTTGAAGGCATCTTTCTAAATATGATGCTGAGCAGTATGCGCGAGGCTAACCAGCTATTCAACGAAGATAGCTTAATGAGTTCTAAGGATGTTCGTTTCTATGAACAGATGCTTGATCAGCAATTAAGTACAACCCTTTCATCAGGGCGTGGAATTGGTTTAGCAGACCAAATAACTCGTCAGATTGAGCAAGCCCAGGGTAAACTTTATGATCCGGCTAACAATGTTATTCCTGATATACAAGGCATTAATAAGCCAGAAGAACGACTAGCTAACGCTAAGCCAAATTCGCTTGAGTATGATCGTCCCCCCGCTTTTTATGAATTGGCTGCGTATCGAGCGAGACCTTTCCCTAGTCAGCCAGCTATTACTGTTATCAATTCGCTTGATGATAATCATTCGAAGTCAGCTGACCAGAGCGAAATTATTCAAGAGAATAGCAGTGCCCAAACTACAGATTTAAATTCCTTCTCACCAATTTCACCTCAGGACTTCGTAGAGAAAATTGTCCCTTATGCTAAGACAGCTGCGAAGAAGCTCGGTGTGCCGGTAGAAAGTATCGTAGCGCAAGCAGCCCTGGAAACTGGTTGGGGACGTTATCTTATAAAGAATAGTGATGGTTCGCCTGCGTTGAACTTTTTTGGTATTAAAACAGGTAAATCTTGGCCCGGTGATAGTGTAAAAGTACCTACACTAGAATACCGGAATGGTATTGCCGCTGAAGAGTCGGCTCTTTTCCGCTCTTATCCTTCTATGGATAAGGCATTCGATGATTATTCCAATTTTCTTCTACAAAACCCTCGTTATGAAACTGCTTTGCAAACAGTTAGCAAGAATCAGGACGCTAAATCTTGGGGAAATCTACTGCAAACTGCTGGTTATGCAACTGATCCCAATTATGGCAAGAAGATTGCAAGTATCGTTTCGAGGCTCCAAAAAGACGACGCTTTCCAGCAACGCCTGAACTCAATTACTAGCGTTTCTAAGTAGTCAGTCTTTTTATAGCCGGGAAATCTTTTTGATTGTATGCACCTTAGGGTAAAGCATGGCTGAATTAACAAGTATCGCATTATCAGGCTTGTCGGCGCATAAAACGGCGCTGTCAACTACTGGTCATAATATTGCGAACGTTGATACTGAAGGTTACTCACGACAGCAAGTTACTTTTAGTGCTTATGCGCCAGAACGAATGGGTGGCAGTTATTTAGGAACAGGCGTTTCGATTACCAATATCAATCGAGTAACAAATGATTTTCTAACTGCACAACTCAGACGCGATACTCAAAACAAGGAATCTTTTTCTGCTTACCATGAGTTCGCTGTGAGAATAGATTCTTTACTAGGTGATGATGCTACGGCAATTACGCCAACATTAATTAACTTCTTTAATGCAGTAAATGATGTTGCCGATGACCCCAGTTCTATTCCAGCACGCCAAGTTTTGCTCAGCGAGGGGGAGGCATTAGTTAATCGCTTTAGCTCCGTTTACGATCAAGTTTTTCTACAGAATGAAGCGCTTAACCAAGACCTAACAGCGGTAGCATCGGAAATTACAGAGTTAGCCGCGGGTATTTCTAATCTTAACGAAGCGATTCAGGTTGCGGGTGCCAACTCGTTTAACGGCGCACCCAATGATTTATATGATAAGCGCGACGAAGCGGTGCGCAGGCTATCGGAATTGATTGGTATAAATGTTGTTAATGAACCAAACGGCTCCGTTAATATTTCGGTTGGTACCGGTCAGCCTTTAGTTGTGGGCTCAGATTCTTTCAGCTTGGTTTCTCAGCCTGACGAAGCAGGAATCGGTAGAAACGATATCGTCTTGGATACTGGTAATAATACGCTGATCGTAACAGACCAGGTGTTTGGTGGAAGACTAGGTGGTTTGCTTCAAGTTAGGGAAGAATTAATAGACCCCGTGTTTAACCAAGTGGGTCGCATGTCCATGGTTATATCAGATACCTTTAATCAGCAGCATCAGTTGGGTATGGATCTAAGTAATCGATTGGGTGGGCTGTTCTTTTCCGATATTAATACAGCTGGTAATGAGGCAGCCAGGCTTTCTCCCAATACGACTAACACTGGCAATGCAGCAATTACCGTTACAGTTGATGACACAACAGCCTTAACCACAGATAACTACGAACTACGTTACGATGGCACATCGGGTAACTACAGTCTTATTGAATTAACAAATAATACAACGGTAACGAGTTTCGCCGCTCCAGCTACAATGCCAGATACTGTCGCTGTAGCATCCCAGGGAATTACATTTAATTTTAATTCAGGTGCTCCCGCAGATGGTGATACCTATATGGTAACGCCGACTAGACTCGGAGCCTCCGTGATGGGTTTGGAATTAAACTCGCCCAATCAGGTGGCCGCCGCATTACCTGTAAGATCTTCTGTGCCTTTAACTAATACTGGTGATGGGTTTGTAGAAGAAGTCAGAGTGACTGATACAACGACGGCGGATTTTACTACTACTGCGTCTGCTTTAACACCGCCTTACCGCGTGATATTCACATCCACAACGGCATATGAAATACATGATATGACAGTACCTGCATCGGTTCCATCAGCAGGAACTCTGGTAGGTACTGGAACCTATATCCCCAACCAATCAAATAATTTGTTAACTGATGCTAGTGTTGTTCCTGCTCCACTAGCAACTGGTTACGAGGTGGTATTTAACGGCGAACCTCAAACGGACGATTACATTGATCTTACCTATAACAACGGAGCGGTAAACGATAATCGAAATACTCTGCTGCTTGCCGATTTGCAGCGTACCAAAACAATGGCATCTGGAACCGCAACCTATCAAGAAGCTTATAACCGGATTGTTGGTGGTGTAGGAACGCGTACGCGCGATGCAAGAATTGGCGAAGAAGCGGCAGAAACTATCCTGCGGCAAACTGAAGCCCAACGTGAATCTGTATCAGGGGTAAATCTTGACGAGGAAGCGGCAGATTTAATCCGCTTTCAAAATGCCTATCAAGCATCAGCTCGAATTATTCAAGTGAGTAGTGAGCTATTCGATACCATTTTAGGCGTCATAGCGTGAGGAATTTGATATGAGAATCTCAACCATACAGTCCTATGACACCGCTTTAAACTCAATGTTGGATCAACAATCTAAATTGAGTGAAACACAATTAAGAATTTCTGAAGGAAAACGAATTTTAAAGCCGTCTGATGATCCGATTGGCTCGGGTATTGCATTGAACCTTAAACAGCAAATTGCGTCAGCAGAGCAGTTTTCCAAAAATGGTCAAACAGCAGAGACGGCATTACAAGTGACTGAAAGTTCCTTAGCAAGTGTGACAGATATTTTGAACCGAGTACGTGAATTAGTTCTTCAAGGTGCTAATGGTTCGTTGAATTATCAAGATCGCGAATCACTCGCTATTGAGATTGAGCGTCGCTATGATGAATTACTTGGTATCGCGAATACGCAGTTATCGGATGGAAAATATATTTTCTCTGGCTTCGTAAGTGCCACTCAGCCATTCACTAAGGATATTGCCGGTAATATTATTTATAACGGCGACCAAGGCAAGCATGTTGTCGATGTGAATTCTTCGGTGACAGTGCAAACGAATTTAAGTGGCTCGGAAGTTTTTGCGGAAATACCAACAGGTAATGGTTCCTTTTTAAATACGGCGGATGCAAGCAATTCCGGTACTGGGGTAATTAGTGCAGGCAGTCTTGTTGATCAAGCAGCCTATGTGCCTGATACCTACAGCGTTATTTTTCAAAACAATGCTGCATCGCAATTAACTTATCAAGTGCAGGATAGTTCTGGCGGAGTGGTTATTCCTGCACCCCCAGGTGTGGTTCCCGCTGACGCCCCCTTGTTTGTCGAAGGGGCCAATATTGAATTTAACGGTATTCAATTTCAGATAAATGGACGTCCTGTGGCTGGAGACACCTTTACCGTTGAACCAAGCGCTAGTCAGGATGTTTTCGTAACTATTGAACAAGTCGTTGATGCTTTGCGATCTAGCACTGCGACAGAGTCATTGCAGGCGGCGATGCAAAACAGAATTAATAACGCGCTAACCAATCTTGATAGAGCGATGGAGCACATTGATCAAAATCGATCAATAGTGGGTGCTCGGTTAAATATTGTAGAAAGTGAACGCTCTATAAACGAAAACATTGTGGTTCAAGCGCAAGGTTCGTTGTCTTTGGTTGAAGACTTAGATTATGCAGAAGCCATTACAGATTTAAATCGACAAAGCGTTGCGCTGCAAGCGGCGCAACAAAGCTTTATACAGATTCAAGATTTATCGTTATTCAATTTTTTAGGTTAGCTATGAAACGCTTTATTTTAAAACAATTTGGTTCTTGGCGAGGAGGTTAGTATCGAGATGAAAAATCGTAAGATTTCGTTATTTAACTTTAACCTTGTTTAACTTTTCAAAAGAGAGAATGAATAAGGCTCCCAAGAACCAAGTTATTTAAGTTGGGAGCGCAGTAAGGAGAAAGACAATGCCTCAAATAATTAACACGAATATTTCGTCGATTAACGCGCAGCGCAACTTAAACAGATCACAAGGTGCGCTACAAACTTCACTACAACGACTGTCGTCTGGTCTGCGTATTAACAGCGCGAAAGATGATGCCGCTGGTCTAGCGATATCAAACCGCTTTCAAACCCAGGTACGTGGTCTGAACGTGGCGGTGCGAAACGCTAACGATGGTATCTCGTTCGCTCAAACCACTGAAAGTGCATTAACTGAGATTTCGACCGCATTGCAGCGGATGAGAGATCTAGCAGTACAATCAGCTAACGATACTAACTCTGGTTCAGACAGGTTATCGTTGCAGGCAGAGGTTGATCAGTTAGTTTCAGAAATAAACCGTATTGCTGATACAACCACGTTCAATAACCGGCCTGTATTAGATGGTTCTAACTCGACTTTGAGCTTCCATATTGGTGCTAATGCCAACCAAACGGTGGAAGTGACAGGTGTGGATGCTAGAGCGTCTAGCCTCGGATCTCAGCCAGGTGTTGTTCAATCTACTGGTGATCGTGTTGCCATTGGTACTGCAGGTGATAATGGTACCCAAGGTATTCAGGAAAATAGTGGCTTAACAGCGAACGTCAGTATTAGTAACTTCACCGTTAGATTAGATAGCGTTGCCACCGCAGATGCTATCAATATCGCAGATGTGGCGTATGGCGGTAATATTGATCAGGTCGCTACCGCTAATCTAACTGATCGCACCGATGATAATTATGGATCTGGTGTAGCGAAAGCCATCGCTACCCGTATAAACGCCATCCGTGTTACCGGTGAAGATTCTCTTCAAGGAGTTTATGCTTCAGCTACCACCACTTTCCGAGGTAGTGATTTAGCTGCAAACGATTATTCAGGTAACGTTGATTCCGCTAACGCAGAAGACACTAATGTTGGTCAAGGGTCTTTGGTTAATGGTGACTTAATCATCAACGGTGTCGACATTGGGCCGACAACCTTTGAAGTGAACGATGCAGATGGTTCGCTGGTTAATGCGATTAACTCGAAATCTTCCATTACCGGTGTAACTGCCAACGTTGATAGAAATGGCGAGTTGGTACTAACGGCTGATGATGGTCGTGACATTATTGTATCGACTTCAACAGCAGGCGTAACCAATGACTTATTTGGTGGTGGCGATGAGCTCACCACGGATAGGTTCGATGCCAACATGACAGATCTAAGGGTATCCGGTCGATTGACAGTGACGGGTACAGACACCATTAATTTCTCGGGAACGAGTAATGATGAGGCCGGGGTTGATGACCTTACTGTCGATGGTGCGGAAAATAATGTACAGGCAATTGGTACTATCGCTAACGCAGATATTACTACTATTGAAGGCGCGAATACACTGATAGGCTCGGTGGATAGTGCTCTTGACCAAATCAACTCGATACGGGGTCAGTTGGGTGCGATTCAAAATCGCTTTGAATCCACCATTAGAAACTTGTCGAGTATTTCCGAATCGTTGGCAGCTGCAAACTCGAGGATATTGGATGCAGACTTCGCGGCAGAAACGGCAACGCTTGCCAAAAACCAGGTGCTGCAGCAGGCGGGTATCTCGGTACTTGCTCAGGCAAATGGTTTGCCGCAGCAGGTGTTGTCATTACTACAGGGATAATTCCTACCATAAAAAGGCTCTTGTTTATCAAGCAAGAGCCTTATTCAACTTTTTGACGTTTATAAAGAAATCAGTGAATCAAAACATAGCGGAATGGCACTTTGTTGGCGTTCCGTTATTTTTGTTATAAGTGGGTGTGCGTTTAGTCCTACTTTATCTAATGTTAATTTCAAAAAAAACCTCAACCCTTCGCGGGATATCTTCTTAAAGATTAATAAAAACAGCTAGTTAAGGCTTTAGCCATGATGGTTAAAAGTTTAACTAA
>JAKSAW010000852.1 GCA_022361455.1 Pseudomonadales bacterium
AATTGGAGTTTGGTGGCGAGTTCGAGACTGAAGCAGATTATCGCGACGAATATGTGATCGAACTCATCGAAGCCAAAGGGTTCATGATTAACCCAATGATTAAATTCAGCTATGACACCATCAATTGGGATCTTCCCACCCCTGCCCCATCTCCTCCTGATGATATCAATCTTTTAGGTACCGACGACCAGGGCAGAGATGTCCTTGCACGGACCATTTATGGATTTAGGATTTCGGTTTTATTTGGGCTTAGCTTAACCATATTTAGTTCAATCGTCGGTGTGTTTGCTGGGGCTATACAAGGATATTACGGTGGCTGGGTGGATATGATAGGCCAACGGTTCATTGAAATCTGGAGTTCCCTACCACCCTTATTTTTACTCATTATTTTATCCAGCTTAATTCAACCAAACTTTTGGTGGTTATTGGGGATCATGCTGCTATTTAGTTGGATGCGACTAGTAGGTGTAGTGAGAGCAGAGTTTTTAAGGGGCCGTAACTTGGAATATGTTAAAGCCGCAAAAGCGTTGGGTCTAAAAGACGGCAAAATAATGTTTAAACATATATTACCTAATGCCATGGTAGCCACCATAACATTTATGCCATTTATTCTAACGGGCTCGATTACAACACTTACCTCGTTAGACTTTTTGGGTTTCGGACTACCAATAGGCTCACCCTCTTTGGGTGAGTTAGTCGCTCAAGGAAAAGCTAATCTACAAGCCCCCTGGCTAGGCATTTCAGCGTTCGTGGTGTTATCACTGATGCTCACCCTATTGGTATTTATTGGCGAAGCCGTTCGCGACGCGTTTGATCCGAGGAATGAACTCTAATGGAACAAACGAATTTAGCACCGGCGCTATCTGTTGAAGAACTATCGGTTTCCTTCAAGCAAGGAAAGCAAATAACCGATGCAGTTAAGAACGTGTCTTTCGATCTGTATAAAGGCGAAACCCTGGCTCTTGTGGGCGAGAGTGGCTCCGGTAAATCAGTGACTGCTCATGCAATTACACAACTTCTCCCTGAAAAGACCGTTAGTTATAACTCAGGAAGCGTAAATTTCAACGATAAAGATTTGTTGAAGCTCAATGATCAGGCATTGCGAGAAATCCGCGGAAATAAGATCGCGATGATTTTCCAAGAGCCTATGACTGCCCTCAACCCCTTGCATACGGTTGAAAAGCAGATTAGAGAATCGCTGTTTCTCCATCAAAACATGAATGCACAACAAGCTCGCACACGCACAATTGAATTGCTGGAATTGGTAGGGTTACCTGATCCGGCATCGCGACTAAAGTCCTACCCCCACGAACTCTCTGGAGGACAAAGGCAACGGGTTATGATTGCCATGGCGTTAGCCAATGAGCCCGATATTTTGATCGCTGATGAGCCAACCACGGCTTTAGATGTCACCATTCAAAAACAAGTCTTGAACCTGATAAAAGAGCTTCAAGAAAAGTTAGGCATGGCCATTTTATTAATCACCCATGACCTTGGGGTAGTAAAACGTTATGCCGATCGTGTCGCTGTGATGACCCAAGGAGAGCTTGTTGAAACCAACCAAACGGAATCGCTCTTCAACAGTCCACAGCATGAGTACACCCAAAAGCTACTTAATGCCGAGCCCAAAGGTCTGCCAACGGAGCTGGATGAAAACGCGGAAGCTATTCTAACCACCGAGCAACTCAAGGTTTGGTTTCCCATAAAAAGAGGTGTATTCAAGCACACTGTAGGCCATATAAAAGCTGTGAATGACATTAACATTCGGCTTTTGAGAGGGCATACCCTTGGCGTAGTTGGTGAAAGTGGCTCGGGAAAAACTACACTTGTACAAGCACTACTTAAGCTTTGCCATAGCGAAGGCGGCATCGTTTTTCGTAAACATGATCTTGGCAGAATGAGCCGACGACAAATTAGGCCTTTAAGGCGCCAGCTACAGATCGTATTTCAAGATCCTTTCTCTAGCCTCAGCCCGCGAATGAGCATTGGTGAAATTATTGGCGAAGGTTTAGAAATACATAAAATTGGTGATCAGGAATCGCAAAGCAAAGCCATTATCAATGCGATGGAAGAAGTTGGCTTAGACCCATCTACCCGTCATCGATATCCTCATGAGTTTTCTGGGGGGCAGCGCCAACGAATTGCCATCGCGAGAGCATTAGTTTTACAACCCGAAGTAATCATTCTTGACGAGCCCACTTCCGCCCTAGATCGCTCTGTACAAGCACAAGTAGTTGACCTATTGAGAAGCTTGCAAGAAAAACATGGTTTTAGCTATATCTTCATTAGCCACGACCTAAAGGTAGTTAAAGCTCTAGCCCACGACGTCATTGTACTGAGGGGAGGCGAAGTGGTTGAGTCGGGCCATGCCAGTGAGGTTTATGGCAATCCTCAGACTGAGTATACGAAAGAACTCATCAGCGCCGCATTTGATCTCTAAAGCAGCTTTATATCAAACCAATCGCAGAGCAATAAAAAAGGGCCTTAAGGCCCTTTTTTAAATTTGCTTGTTCTCGATTTGAGAGCTTTCTCTTAAGGTTTCAATATAGTTATTGAAATCATATTGACCGTAGCGAGACTGAACCACCTGCTGCATCTGCTTTTCTTCTTGTTCAGATAGCTCATATACTCCAGCTTCGACCTTAGAGACAGCGACAATGACCTGATCTCCTGAAGGTAGCTGTACTTTATCGTAACTAGCTGATTCTGTTGGTGCTGGTAGTTCAAAAGCTTTTTGTACGACTTCTCGGCCAAGCTCAGTGCTCTGACGAGCCACCCCTGCTTTCACTGTCCACTCTTTACTAATCTCAGTTGCCACTGCGTCAGCGCTGCTACCAGTTGCTAGTTTCGCTAGCAATCCATTAGCCACTTCAGAAGCTTTTTCCTTAGACTTCTTGGAAATCACTGCGTTCTTAACCTGAGCTTTAACTTCTTCCAGTGGCTTAACACTCTTAGCCTGATAATCCATCACACGAACCAAGACGATTTCATCATTGTCTAATTCAATGACTTCACTATTCAAACGATCTTCAATAAATTCGGGGTCAAAGATCTTAGCCATTACCTTTGGATCATTTAACGGGCCAGCGGCGCCCACCCTTGTAATCCAATCAGATGTTTTGATCTCCGCTCCTCTGACACCTTCTGCAGCATCCTCCAAGGTGTCAGGGTGCTCGAACGCCTTTTGGTTTAAGTCTTCAATGGCAATTGCTAGCGCATCGCGAGATCGATCCTGTTTAAGCGTCTCAATAATGCCGGCCTTTTCGTTTTCAAACGTCGGCAATTCTTTTTTATCTATCTCGGCCAAGCGAATGATGTGATAACCAAACTCTGTTTTAACAATGTCCGAAGTTTGGCCAACTTCGAGTGCATATAATGCATCCTCGAATGAAGAATCATAAACACCGCGCCCAGCAAACCCTAAATCACCGCCTAGCTTGGACGTCGCAATATCGTCTGAATATTTTTCTACAACCTTATCGAAAGAAACCCCTTGCTCTATTTCTGCTTGTGCTTCTTTAATCTTATCCAGCGCTTCTTGCTCTGAAAGATCGCCTCCCACTTCAACCAAAAGGTGTTTAGCTCTGCGTCGTTCTTTATCGGCCTCCGCTGCTAAGATTTTCTCAAAGGCGGCTTGCACGTCTTCATCACTGATGGGCTCTTCTGAAGTGAAATTTGCCAGTGATAAATGCAAGTATTCCACCTTCGCTTTCTCAGGAGTTTGATAACTGCTGCTATTAGCGTCGTAATGTATTTGAATATCATCGTCAGACACTTCTACCTGATCACGGTAATCAGCAGCTTTCACCTCAAGCGTTGAGATATCGCGCTTTTGCTTATCTAAAACGACTAAGCTTTTAAGTTCAGACGGGATGGTAAAAGCAGATGCTGAAATGCCAGACTGTAGCTGTTTAACGAGAAGGTCTTCGCGTACTTCGGCGAAGAAACCCGTGCCAGTATAGCCTGCCTGAACTAACAACTGCTCCAAGCGTGTTTGCGAAAATTGACCGGTTTCATCTTGGAATTGCGGCATTGCGCGAACGAAGCTCTTCGCATTCTCTTGAGCCACAAACAACCCTTCGTGTTCAACGGCTTGACCTAATAGAGTCTTACGAATCAAATACTCAATGGCTGAGGGTCTGACCATTTCCATGCTGATAAAGGAAGGATCGATATTGCCTCCCATTCGTTGCACTAGATTGCGACGTTGAAGCTCGGCTGCGCGATCGATCTCAGGTTTGGTGATCTCCACACCATTAACCACAACTTCTGTATTGCCTCGGCCTCCCGCCTGGAACAACCCTTCAATGCCAAAAAACGCGAACGGCAATATGAAGAGCACCAACAGGCACTTGCCGAACCAACCCTTGAGTAGATTGCGAAATGCATCCATGAATCTTACACCTTGATCTTATTTTACGTATTAACTGCTATGTTCATTGGCGGCACTCTAGCACCGACTAGGGGGATTAATTATACAGCTAGAACACCAATGTAGAAGGCACAGAACGATGAAAATGCTGGATCTGACCACAAAAACTTAAAAGTCTTGGAAGAAGATGGCGGAGCGGACGGGACTCGAACCCGCGACCCCCGGCGTGACAGGCCGGTATTCTAACCAACTGAACTACCGCTCCGAATTACTGATCAGATCATAAGCTAGATTGATCTGAGTACGATCAAGAAAAACTGATCGTTATGAGTGAGATGAAGCTCCCTCTTGTCTTGCTGCTTGGAATAAATGCTCCTTGGGCGCTTACCTATGGGGCTTTCCCTTTGAGCTTTATCGACTGCTCTTACAAGAGCAGAGCTTGGATCATCTTCGAGTGCGTACTGGCGTACTTTTTATTATTTTCTATTAACCGTTAACAGCATCTTTCAATGCTTTACCTGGTTTGAAGTTTGGAATGCGTGCCGCTGGAATGTCGATTGGTTGACCTGTTTGAGGATTGCGACCGCTTCTAGCTGCACGCTCTTTTACAGAAAAAGTACCAAAACCAACAAGTACAACTTGATCGTTTTCAGTAAGTGCAGTTGTCACAGTATCAATAACAGCGTCTAACGCTCGACCAGCTTGTGCTTTAGGAATATCTGCAGAAGCTGCGATGGCATCAATTAGTTCGGATTTGTTCACTTGACTCCCCTTCGAATCAAAAGTCTTCTTAACCTATCCCGGAGTAGATAGGCTGCGGGCCATTTATAATTTGGGCTTATTTTTACCCTGCCTTCAGGCGGATCGACTTTATACCAACTGGTAAAAAGATGTGTCAAGCGCCCCCTGTATCGTGCATAGAATAATTTTTTTGCAAGCCCTAAATGGAGCTAAATTCGTGAATATTTTCCCTATTTAACAGGAATTTTACTTGCATCTAAGCGCCAAAATTGGGCAAAAAAAAACGCTAACAGTGCACCACTGGTAGCGTTTTCAACTAATTAATTTCTGTTAGTGAGTGCTGATTCGATCGCTTTGCTCGTCGTCATCCTGTTCTTCATTATTTGCTAACTTAGAAATTGAGTCGCCCTCTTCCGTTTCTATTGGATCTGGTTTTCTTTGCAAAGCAATTTCCAACACTTCATCGATCCAGTTAACACAGTGAATACTTAAATCATCTTTGATGTTATCAGGAATTTCTTTTAGGTCTCTTTCGTTCTCTTTTGGAATAACCACCGTTGTAATACCACCACGGTGGGCAGCCAATAGTTTTTCTTTCAAGCCACCAATTGGTAAAACTTGTCCACGAAGAGTAATTTCTCCCGTCATCGCCACATCAGCTTTTACAGGAATATTTGCAAACACCGACACCAATGCCGTGCACATTCCAATACCCGCACTAGGGCCGTCTTTTGGTGTGGCTCCTTCGGGAACATGAATATGAACATCGCGACTATCAATTAGCTCTTTTTGGATACCCAAAATTGAAGCACGGCTTCTGACCACTGTTAAGGCAGCTTGAATAGATTCTTGCATCACGTCACCTAAACTTCCGGTGCGAATTTGTCGACCCTTTCCAGGCACAGCTGCCGCTTCAATCGTTAACAACTCGCCGCCTACTGAAGTCCAAGCTAAACCGGTTACCTGACCAATGCGATCTTCCTCTTCCTTTTTACCGTAATTAAATTTACGTACGCCACTATAATGCTCGAGCATGTCGGGAGAGATATTCTTGGCATCGTTTTCCTTTGATAGCACATTATTCTTAACGTGTTTTCGGCAAACTTTGGCAATCTCTCGCTCTAAGCCACGAACACCAGCTTCCTTGGTGTAATAACGCACTAGATTGCGAATGGTATCATCTTCAATCTCAAGCTCTTCTTCCTTAAGACCATTAACTTTCCTTTGTTTGGGCACTAAATACTTCTGCGCAATATTCAGCTTTTCATCTTCTGTATAACCAGGAATACGAATAACTTCCATGCGATCCAACAAAGGTGCGGGAATATTCATAGAATTAGAAGTACAGATAAACATCACGTCCGATAAATCGTAATCTACTTCTAGATAGTGATCGTTGAACGTGTTGTTTTGCTCAGGATCCAACACTTCAAGAAGAGCGGAAGCTGGATCACCACGCATATCCACTCCCATCTTGTCGATTTCATCTAAAAGGAACAACGGGTTCTTTACGCCAACTTTAGAGATCTTTTGAACTAGCTTACCTGGCATTGAGCCAATGTAGGTTCTTCGATGACCTCGAATCTCTGCTTCATCACGAACACCACCCAAAGCCATTCGAACAAATTTGCGATTGGTAGCCTTAGCAATGGACTGCCCTAGAGAAGTTTTACCCACACCTGGAGGACCAACCAAGCATAAAACGGGGCCTTGTATTTTCTTAACACGACTCTGAACAGCGAGATATTCCAAAATACGATCTTTAACTTCGTCCAGCCCATAGTGATCATGTTCCAAAATATCACTGGCCTTGTTTAGATTGTGGCTAACTTTACTGCGTTTTTTCCAGGGCAGCCCCACCAACCAATCCAAATAGCTTCTCACCACTGTCGCTTCAGCAGACATTGGTGACATCATTTTCAATTTGTTTAATTCAGCACGAGCTTTATCGGCAGCCTCTTTAGACATACCAGAATCTTCAATTTTCTTTTCGAATTCCTCCAGCTCGTTGCTACCGTCTTCCATATCGCCAAGCTCTTTTTGAATGGCTTTCATTTGCTCATTCAAGTAGTACTCGCGCTGGCTTTTTTCCATTTGCTTCTTAACGCGACCACGAATGCGTTTTTCCACTTGAAGCAAATCAATCTCGGCTTCCATTAGGGCCATTAAGTGCTCGATACGCTCACGAAGCTGGAAAATCTCTAGAACCTTCTGCTTCTCCTCGATTTTTAACGCCAAGTGAGCGGCAATGGTATCGGTTAAGCGGCTTGGTTCTTCAATACTGGAGACAGAGGTAAGAATCTCGGGTGGCACCTTCTTACTGAGTTTTACGTACTGCTCAAACTGAGACATTAAAGATCGCACTAAGATTTCAGATTCTCTTGAAGAGAGATCTGAACAGTGAACCTTCTCAATTTCCGCTGTTAGATACTCACCTGAATCAAGAACTTCTTGAACCTCAGCTCGATAGGCTCCTTCAACGAGCACTTTAACTGTGCCGTCAGGAAGCTTTAAAAGCTGCAGAATCGATGCAACGGTACCAATTTCATAGATATCTTTAGCCGTCGGATCATCATCAGAGGCATTCATCTGAGCGACCAATAAGATCTGCTTATCATCAGACATCGCCTGCTCTAGAGCCTTTATGGATTTTTCCCGGCCCACAAATAGCGGAATTACCATGTGCGGATAAACGACTACGTCTCGCAATGGCAACAAAGGCATTTCTGAAGAAAATTCGTTTAGATCGGTATCTTGCATGTTGGCTACCTATTCGCCGTTAGGCGGAATGTGCTCAAGGCACGATTATGTAATTTCTCTGAGATTGGGCCTAAAGTTTTGATTTCAAGGGTTTAAATCAAAACTATTCAACTGAGTAGAAATAAAAAAGGGCCTATCCAGGCCCCTTTTTTGTTTGCTGCCCTAAGAGTCGGGCATCGCTTTCGCTTGATCGTTGTTCTCGTAGATCATCAGGGGTTCAGACTCCCCTTTGATGACCGCTTCATCGATCACCACCTTGGCCACTGATTCCATCGAAGGAACCTCATACATGGTCTCTAATAGCACCGATTCGAGAATCGAACGTAATCCTCGAGCACCTGTCTTACGCTCCATAGCTTTGTTGGCCACCGCTACGAGTGCATCCTCACGGAAATCAAGATCAACCGACTCCATCTCAAACAGTTTTTGGTACTGTTTAGTGAGTGAATTCTTAGGTTCAGTGAGAATTCTAACTAGCGCAGCTTCATCCAACTCTTCAAGCGTAGCTACTACAGGCAAACGACCGACAAACTCAGGAATAAGACCATATTTCACTAGATCTTCCGGCTCTACATCTTTCAATGCATCACCGACATTCTTGTTGTCGTCTTTACTTTTGACAGTAGCAGCGAACCCGATTCCACTCCTTTCAGAACGATCTCGGATCACTTTATCTAATCCAGCAAAAGCACCACCACAAATAAACAGCATGTTGGAGGTATCTACTTGCAAGAATTCTTGCTGTGGATGCTTGCGGCCACCTTGAGGTGGAACAGAAGCAACCGTTCCCTCAATCAGCTTCAATAGCGCTTGCTGAACACCCTCACCGGAAACATCTCTGGTGATGGACGGATTATCTGATTTACGGGAAATCTTGTCGATTTCATCGATATAAACGATGCCCATTTGGGCCTTCTCTACATCGTAATCACACTTCTGAAGCAGCTTTTGGATTATATTTTCAACGTCTTCACCCACGTAACCTGCTTCGGTTAGTGTCGTTGCATCAGCAATAGTGAATGGCACATTGAGTAACCTTGCTAAAGTTTCAGCCAACAACGTTTTACCGCTACCGGTCGGGCCTATCAGCAAGATATTACTCTTTCCTAATTCCACATCGCCGTCTCCGGCTTTTGTAGTTTTAGCATTGCCTGATTTGAGGCGTTTGTAATGGTTGTAAACAGCCACTGAAAGCACCTTCTTAGCTCTCAGTTGCCCAATGACATAGTCATCAAGAATCTCATTTATTTCTATGGGTGTGGGAAGCTTGTCGCTTGTTGTATCAGCGCTTTCTTCCTGGACCTCTTCACGAATAATATCGTTGCATAGATCCACACACTCATCGCAAATGAAAACTGAGGGGCCGGCTATCAGCTTACGTACTTCATGTTGACTCTTTCCACAGAAAGAGCAATAAAGTAGCTTGCCGTTATCTTCCCCTTTTCCATCGCGCTCGTCAGTCATTTACCTACCTCATCTGGATCGCGTCTCCACTTACTCAAGATGCAGTCAAATTGCATATTTTTCAAGTAGTGAGACACAATTATTTCTTAATCTTTACTTTAAAAACTTATGCCAACCTATTGAATTTTATTAAGATCTACTCTCTAAAACGTCGTCAACAAGCCCATATTCTTTCGCGTCATAAGCATTCATAAAGTTATCTCGATCGGTATCTTTCTCAATAATCTCTAAAGGTTGACCCGTATGCTTCGCCAGAGTTTCGTTTAAACGGTTCTTTATATTGAGTATTTCCTTGGCATGAATTTCAAAATCAGAAGCCTGACCTTGGAAGCCGCCTAGAGGCTGGTGAATCATCACACGGGAATTTGGTAGACAATAACGCTTACCCGCGGCACCTGCTGCAAGTAGGAAAGACCCCATACTAGCTGCTTGACCAATACACATCGTGGACACATCAGGCTTGATGAACTGCATAGTGTCATAGATTGACATACCTGCGGTCACTGAACCACCTGGAGAGTTTATGTATAAGTGAATGTCTTTGTCTGGGTTTTCAGACTCAAGGAATAGCAATTGAGCTACTACCAAATTGGCCATGTGGTCTTCTACTTGACCCACTAAAAACACAACCCGCTCTTTAAGAAGGCGAGAATAAATGTCAAACGCCCTTTCGCCTCGAGAAGTTTGTTCGATAACGGTGGGAACAAGGGCTGAGCTAGTTACCGATTTTTGGCTAAACAACTCATCATAGGGATTCGACATTCTGATTTCCTTTAACTGTAAGCTCGTGATTTCTGGAGGTTTTTTAATCAAGACTAACCTATTTTCTTTTCTTATCTTTTTACCACTCCCACTCAGGGGAGTAAATCAAAAATCGACCATGGTTAGTATTAATGATAGTCGTACTTATCAAAAAGTTAGGGAAAAGTTTCGGATTTCAAGGGATTTTAGACAAAAAAAAACGCGGCATTCAATGCCGCGTTTTTTGTATACGCTTACCTGCGAAGATATCGTTATTCTTCTTCAGCGCCTGGCGCAGCTGCAGGCTTAACCGCTTCCTCATAGTCCACAGTTTCATCAGCCACTTGAGCACCAGCGACGATCTTATCAACAGCGGTGTCTTCTAGCACCAAAGACTCAACTTGCTTTAACTGCTGATCATTATCGTAGTAATACTTGATAACCTCTTCGGAGTCTTCGTATGGCTGAGCCAGTTCCTCGATAGTCTCACGAACCTTGTCAGCATCTGCCTTGATTTCATGGACGTTGATAAACTCACCTAGTAACAGACCAAGCTTTACTGAGCGAGTAGCTTGCTCTTCGAAGAGCTCTGCAGGCAAGGTGCTGTAGTCGAACTGCTGTCCACCACCAAATTGCTGAACCATTTGCTTACGCTGACGATCGATCTCTTGATCCACCAAAGCTTTTGGCACTTCGATTTCATTCTGCTCTAGCAAACCTTCCATCGCCTGCTGCTTAACCTTGTTCTTGAGCGCATTGCTTAGCTCTCGCTCCATGTTCTTGCGAACATCCACTTTGAAAGGCTCTAACTCAGATTCATTAGGATTAAATTGCTTGATGAACTCTTCGTTAACTTCTGGAAGCGTTTTCTCTTGTACTTCGTGAACAGTGATTGTGAAAACAGCCTCTTTTCCACGAAGATCTTCTTGATGATACTCTTCAGGGAAGGTTACGGTTACGTCACGCTCTTCGCCAGCCTTCGCGCCTTCAACACCAGCCTCAAAGCCTGGAATCATGCTGTTTGAGCCCAAAACCAAATCGTGACCAGCAGCACTGCCGCCTTCAAATTCTTCACCGTCGATCTTACCGCTGAAGTCGATCTTTACTTGATCACCATCTTGAGCTGCACGCTCAACAGCCTTGAACTCAGCGCGCTGTTCGCGAAGCTTTTCAATCATGTTGTCCACATCCGCGTCTTGAACTTCAGCGGAATAACGGGTGATTTCAATGTTTTCCAAACCTTTGATTTCAAACTCAGGGTAAACTTCAAAGGTGGCAATGAATTGAAAATCCAAACCAGGCTCATCTTGCTTGCGCTCAATATGAGGCATGCCTGCTGGGTTTAGCTTTTCTTGGGATACAGCTTCATAAAACTTGGCACCAATTACCTCACCTAGCACCTCTTCGCGTACGGCTTTACCGTAGCGACGCTTTACTTCACGCATTGGCACTTTGCCTGGACGGAAACCATTAATCTTTACATTTTTAGCTGCGTCTACCAACTTAGTATTAACCGCTGTATCGATCTCGTCAGCAGGAATACCCACCGTTAGTTTGCGCTCTAGACCTGTCGTGGTTTCCACTGTTACTTGCATAGTGTCCTCTCAATCTTTACGGGGAATTGACCTTAATTTGGTAGCCAATTCATAAAACCCAATTACAGAGAAACCGGTAACACCTTGGGTATTACCGGTTTCTGGTATCAAATAATGGGGTGGACGATGGGGCTTGAACCCACGACCACCGGAGTCACAATCCGGGGCTCTACCAACTGAGCTACAGTCACCATAAACTTGTTGCTTTCCTGCCTGGCACG
>JAKSAW010000853.1 GCA_022361455.1 Pseudomonadales bacterium
CCTATGTAACCTTATTCAATTACAGTGAACCTAAGCACTCACATGTATATAAAGATTTCTTCGAAGGAGATTTTTTGTTCGAACAACAAGAGTTCGGAATAATATTTGATGCAAAGTTCTTAAACTTCCCAATAAAGAAATCCTTTAGGGACCGACAACAATACTTAAAGTCGTTACCACTACCCATTTTTAGAATTCCTGAAATTGATAAGGTCTACACATCAAAAATACATGCATTATGGGAAAAAGAACCGGCAGATAAGCTAGGTGATCTTGACTCTGTAGCAGCCACACTCGGCATTCCAGCAAGAACATTAAGGCGCAAATTAAAAGAAGAAAACACCAGTTTTCAACGCATTAAGAACAAATATCGCTGCGATGTTGCTATCGATTGCCTGACAAAAAAGAATATGAATGTTAACGAAACAAGCTTATTTCTTGGCTTTAGCGAACCGGCTGCTTTTTGTCATTTTTTTAAAAAGGCTGCCGGATTATCGCCCTCAAAATACTTACAATTTAATGCATATGCATGATTCGTTAACCGTTTAGCCCTGGCATTATTTATTTACTTGCGTAAAGAAATAGTTTTTACTCTACGCAACCAGTAATAGCAGACAACCAAAAAACACCCAGCAAAGGGTTGTAGAGGGGAACTCATGGACAAGAAATATGACATCGTAATGTGGGGTGCAACTGGATTTAGTGGTCGACCAGCCGCGTTACACATGTACCGCACCTATGCCCAAAAAGGCCTTATCAAGATGGCGATCGCAGGCCGCAACAAGGCCAAACTAGAAAAATTAGTAAAAGAAATGGGCGCCACCGATGTAGACGTGATTGTTTGTGGTGGATCGGATGCTAAAGCAGCTAGAGAAGTTGCTGCCAACACCAGAGTAGTTTGCTCGGCAGTGGGCCCTGCTGCGGTACATTCCACAGAAATGGTAGATGCTTGCATCGCCGAGGGGATCGATTACTGCGATTTAAGTGGGGAAATGCACTGGCTGCTAAAAATGTTTAAAACCCGCACCAAGAAAGCAGAAGAAAACGGTTCTCTAATTCTGAATGTGTGCGGTGGCGATTCAGTTCCATCAGAATATGGTGTTAGAAAACTACAGGAAGCCGCCCATAAACAACTAGGTGAATACTGCACCCATATTACTGGCGCTTTATCAGCCGGTATTATCGAAGTCGCTGGAGGCAGCTTCATGAGTGGTAAAGGGGTAATGGAAGCGATGTTAAGTGATTCCGAACTTAACGATATTATAATGAACCCCTACTCGCTAAATCCTGAAGGTGAAGTATACGGCAACCCTGAATGTCCTGATCTCAATAGAGT
The DNA here is from genome assembly GCA_022361455.1 of Pseudomonadales bacterium. Taxonomy (GTDB): domain Bacteria; phylum Pseudomonadota; class Gammaproteobacteria; order Pseudomonadales; family Ketobacteraceae. Next base: position 1,337 of record JAKSAW010000853.1, read on the forward strand.
GGAATACGATAGAGATTTCCGGCAGTACATGATGCCGTTTCCATTGGGCCAGATTAATGCGCGTATCGTTCGCCGGGCACATGCGCTTCGCGGTTACCCATGGGGTAGAGAATTCACCTACCGAGAGAACAAATTAGCTGGCACCAGCCTTGTCGATAAGCTTAAAGCAAAAGCCGAGACAGCCATGGTGAACTTATTCGTTAGCACTGATCCCAATTCAGCCTTGGGCAAAATGCTTTGCTACTTTGCACCGGGCGAAGGCGATGGCCCATCAGACGAGTCACTTGATAAGAATGGTCCATTTGCGTTCGCATTTTTAGGTACAACGGAGAGCGGCAAGCAAATCAAAGGTTATTCATGGAG
>JAKSAW010000326.1 GCA_022361455.1 Pseudomonadales bacterium
CCAATTGACGAAAGATGCACACCAAGGCGTTTCATCATCCGTTGCTCGTAAAGTAGTGGTGCTATGGTAAGCAACGATTCGAGGGTTATGGTCTCTTCCACGGATTTCTTTCTGGCCCATTTCACGATTGGCGATATTCATCCAGGGAGCATTGTTAAATGTTTGGGTTGATCGACCTTGGTGGGGCAAAGCCGGTGCAGCGGTATTTAACTTAGCCCAAGTTTTTCGGCCGACAACACCGTCGATGGCAAGTCCATATTTAGCTTGATAACGTTTTACCGCCGCATCAGTTTTATTGCCAAAATCACCATCTACAACCAATGGTGGTGATATTTGTAGCGCTTTGTTTAAAAGAGACTGAAGGGTTTTTACCGCTTCGCCTTGGTCGCCTAATCTTAATACGCTTGCCATATCAGCTTCCCCTATTTTTTTAGATAGGGTTCTACCGGTTTATGGTGAAACTGTCTACCGACTTGCTCTGTGTATTAATTAAAAAGCTTTCGCTGGTTAAATATTGAACTCACTCTTTTGCGTTTTGAATACAAAAAGTCAGCTCATTACTTATTGCCAAGAAATCGAAAGCCAAAGCTTCTCCATATCTTCTTCTTTCAAGCTATCAAGACCTAAAGAAACATGGAAACGGTGATAGCTAAAGCCTGCTTGAATGATCTCGCTGTCTAGCCAATAGCCAAGGTTAAATTTGACGTTTTGGCCATAGCTGACGTTTGCTCCCTGTATTGAATGACCATATTGGGTTTTATTCATCAGGCCTAGTTGCCATTCATCGTTCAAAGCAAAGCGATATTCTATAGTGGATAAGGGCTCTAGTTTTTGTTCGTATTTATTGGTGATACCTTCAAAGCCTGACAGTGTGGGATTAACAATAACAAAACCATCTTCATCGGTATCGTTGCGATCTGAACCCGCTTGGCCGGTGGTGAAGGGGGCATCATACCAAATTATTTTTCCATAAAGATCCTTAACTCGAAGGTGAAAATTATGCTGTTGCCAGGAGTAGTTAAGGGTGATGTCAAAAGAAAAGCCTTCGCCGTCTGGTTCGTCCACTACGCGATCAAATAATCGATCCTCGGTATAGTGATAATCTAATGCGAGGTCAAAGTTATACTCGGTTTCACTAGTACTAAAAATATCACCCACTATTTTGCCATCATAAAACTCATTTGCCTTAAGCCAACTGATACCAATACTATATTTGAGTTGCTCAAATTCATGATGAAAAGCAAATCGAATCCCCTTAGCCTTAAAGGAGTTAACTTGTAATCTTGCATAGTAGGGTTGATCCGCCTCGAACTCTTTTTTATTCGATGTGCGCCAGTAAATTTCTGCTAAATCTTTACTAAAGCGTAAATCATAATCCACTCGCCTTAGTTCACCGATAGAAAAATGATTGTAGCGAATACCTGCTTCCAACCAGTTATGAGTCCATTGGCGTTTACCGCGAGTGAAGGTGTTCCCCTCCCAGTCATTTAACGCACTTTTGATAGGAACGGTTTCGCTCAGTGTAAAACTATCAATCACAAAATAGGGTGAGAAGCCTTGTTGTGCATAGGTATTATCAAAGGGGATAAATAACAGAGTAATAAAAAGGGCAGCAGATGCTGCCCTAGTAGAGTTGAGTAAATTACGCATTAAAATAGTGATTCAAATGTTCCATCATTGTAACGAATTAAGGTGACATCATTGTCGGTAGTTTCAATCGTGCCCACTTGGGTATCACCCACAAAAGCTGCACCAGAAATGTCGTCTTCATCTTCCAGTTCAACTTCAATAGTGACGCCGTCTGGGTTGGAAAGGGTTACTGTTTCTTCCTCATCTTCATTGTTAGCTTCAATGGTGTAAGTTTCACCTCCGCTAATAATGTCTACAGTAAGCTCGCCTTCTTCTAATCCAGTACGATCAAAGGTTACAACAACGTTAGCTTCATCGAGATCCGGTGTATCCAGTTCGGTGCTTAAAATCACCAATGCTTCAACAAACTCATTCTCTGTTTCTGCATCTTCCTCTAGATAGGTAAACACATCGATATCTGCCGCATTATCAATGGTAACGCTTGCATCCGCTTCGAAGGAACCTGTGTCGCTAGTGAATGTTCCTGATATGCCTACACCAGCGATGCTTGCATCCTCTTCAGCTTCCACGCCTTCTGAAAACGCTACTAGTTCGGTTTCCAGATCACCATTAAAGGATGCGCCATCCGCTTGAATAGTTACATCACCGTTAAAACTAACCCCAGTGATATTGTCGGTGGTGGTTTCTTCGCTGCTAGTGTTGCCAGGTTCAACCGTTGAGCCTGAACTTGATGTTACCGTAACAGCTACATCGTTAAAGGTAACTGATGTGCCTGCATTGTTTGCAACTGTACCGGTTAATGTCAGCGCTTCTTCGGTACCAACTACTACAGAAGTCACGGTATCACTTTCGTCAACGCTAAGGTCATCGTCACTAAAGCTGATCAATAAACGCAAGTTGGTAATGCTAACGGTGGTATCACCATCTGCGTCTAAAGTGCCATTAAATGTGATGGCGATACCGTTAGTATCAGCGCTAAAGGCGCTAGTCACTGTACCGATGCTTTGATCTGAGTCGTTAAGGATAGAGGTTTCATAGGTGCCAGGGTTTTCTAGTTCGTCACCCAGTGTGATGCCTCTTTCACCAAGATCATCTAGCGCTTGATTTAGGGCTTCTCCTGCAATATCGATGACTGCAGTGGAGTCTTCAGATAGAACTTCCTCAGCGGCTCTTAAATCGATATCGAAAGCATCAATAGGAGACTCATAGTTTTCTACGATTGTGTCTAAGAAAGTTCTGGTGTCACTGATGAGTGCTTTAACTTGAGCTACTTCTGTTGCGCCAGCATTGCTTCCTGGTTCAGGATTGTAGTTGCCACCTTCCACTTGGGTGTTAACGATCTCAATGACGCGCTCAACGTCTTCAATAGCGTCTTCTAATGCAGTATTGATATCGTCGTTATTGCCAGCGTCAGTAGTGGCTTCATTCACGCTGTTCAAAATGGTAGTGATGGTAATATCGTCATCGCCTTGGAATTGGCCATCTTCGAAAGAATCCGCCAGTGCTTCTAGCTGCTCATTCACACCGCTGCCTTCATTTAACACGATATCAGCAATACCAGCGCCAAATAGCGCAAACTGTTTAGCGTCGTCAGATGCGCTCGCTAAAGCTGTAGGATCGGTGATATCAACAATGTCAGTGGTAAGAATGTTCACGCCTACCAATTGATTGATCTCACTGATGGCGTTGTCGACAGCTTCTTCATTGACGGTGTCAGCTGCTAATGCGCGTGCTGCTGCCATATGAGATAAGGGTGTGATTTGGGTTGATACTGAGCCGCCGCTTTGTGGGGGCACGATGGCATTCATGGTAAAGCCATCTGGAAGTGTTATGTCTGCGCCAAATGCATCTGAGCCACCGTTACAGCCATCTAAAGCATCACAAGTCATGCGGGTGTCGGTGGTTGCAGTAATGACTAATTGAATGGGGCCGCCAGCATAATCGCTGCTTAATGCAATGCTGTAGTCGCCAGAGGAATCAGTTGTGTCGCTACCAACAGATCGGACTTGGGTGCCAGTGCTATCTAGCTCATACGCTGTCACTAGACCTAGTTGAATAATACCTTTTGAAGCTGTGCCGGAGAGGGTGGTGCTTGGGTCGTCGTCATCATCGTCGTTCGAGCTGCCGCCGCCTCCACCGCCGCATCCTAGTGAGGTGGCTAATATGACTGCAATGCTGGTGCTTAAAAGCTTTTTGTTCATTCTTCACTCCCTATAAGTCTAATTGCGTTTCCTGCTCACGCAATGTAACGAAGTGTTGTGGGGAATTAAATAGCATAGACTGGCTTTTATTCGTGGCTTGGCTATATGCGAATAAAGTTTAAGCAAACTTATTTGATAGCACGGAGAATTATGAACTTTTTTGAAGCACTGATTTTATTGACTGTGTTAAAGCACCGCTTAAGTGCGTTTTCATAGCTTAGATGTCGGTTTGCTACCACTAGTAAATGCCCACCTGGTTTTAAATGTTGGTGAGATTTTTTAAACATGCGTTTGGCTATTTGTGTGTGGACACTGCTTTGTTGATGGAAAGGCGGGTTGCATAAAATCAGATCTAAATTAGAGGGCGCACCATCTGTAGTATCAGTCACCAAAAACTCGCATTGCTGTTCTAAGCCTGCTTGCTTAATGGTTAGTTTGGCGCTCTCAATAGCCAAATAAGATTCATCGCAGAAATAAACCTTCGCATTTGGGTTAAGTTTGGCCGCGAGTAATCCCAGAGCACCATTGCCGCATCCTAAATCTAAAATCGAAATAAGCGATGGGTCTTTTGGAATATGCGGGAGCAACTCACGAGTACCAATATCTAACTTATCTCTGGAAAACACATTGGGAAGAGTTACCAGTTTCAGGTCGTCACGTTCTAGAGGGTACTGTGAGGCAAAGTCTTCTAATTTTAGCTTATTGTTTATCGTTGATGGAAAGGGGACTGCATGGTTTGCTTTCTTGGCGATGATTAAGCGAGCTTTCTTTTTAGCCAGTGTGGTGTGAGTGGGTCCAACATATTTTTCGAACAACTCAAGCACGTTTTTATGAAAGTGTTTGACCATTACGCCAGCAATTACTAATCCATCATTCTTTAACTGTTGAGTTAACAGCGCTAGCTGATAGGCAAGATAATGATGGTTCTTTGGTAGCTGCATAAGCGTCAGATCTACGCTATTTGGTAATGCTGCCGTGCTAGGAATAAAGGCTACTTTTTCTGGTGCAGTGCTCGGGTTTTGTTTCAAGTTAAATGCAAGGGCTTGGGAGCTGATGTAAGAATCGCTCCATAGGCTAGGTGAAAACTCTGCAAGGCAAGTACTCAGGGCGCCAAAATTATCATTCGCAATGACTAAGCTGGTATTCGAATCGGAGTTTGTTAGTAGCTCATTTTCTCTAACGTAGCCTAGCAATAGCTCATCCGCCGCCGACCAGGCCCTAAGGGTGGGGTCGTTTTCTTGCGGATAGCGCGTTAGTTTAAACTCGCCGAAAGGCGATAGGAACTGCTGTTCCTGTTGCGATTTTCTATTGGGGCTTTGTTTGTTCATTACTAATAGTTTAGAACCAGAAAAGAAAAAGGCCGCTTACCTATTTGCCAGGCAAGCGGCCTTTTTCGATTTGCTACGTTAGCCTAGTGCTAAATTACTCAGCAGTTGGGCCTGCGTTGCGAATTTCTTCGGCAACGTCTTCGTATTTCTCGAAGTTCTTAGCAAATTGTTGAGCAAGATCTTTAGCGCGCTCAACGTAAGCGTCTTTGTCTGCCCAAGTTTGCTGAGGATCTAGAAGTTGTGACTCTACGCCTTCAACCGCCACAGGAACGTCTAGGTTGATGATGTCGATGTGCTTAGTCTCAACACCGTCTAGCTTGCCGTTCTGAATTGCAGAAACGATAGCGCGAGTAGTTGGGATTGAGAAACGCTCACCTTCGCCGTAAGGGCCACCAGTCCAACCAGTGTTTACTAGGTAAACCTGAGAACCGAATTCTTCAATACGCTTAATGAGTAGCTCTGCATATTCGTGAGCTGGGCGTGGGAAGAATGGAGCACCGAAACAAGTAGAGAAAGTCGACTTGATGCCGCCACCAGAGCCCATTTCTGTAGAACCAACAAGCGCAGTGTAACCACTTAAGAAGTGGTAAGCCGCTTGGTGCTTGTTAAGGTGAGAAACGGGAGGAAGAACACCTGTTAAGTCACAAGTTAAGAAGATGACGTGCTTAGGCTCACCCGCGCGGTTTTCAAGAACACGCTTTTCGATGTGATCTAGCGGATAAGCAGCGCGAGTGTTTTGAGTTAAAGAAACGTCAGTATAATCCGCAGTACGAGTCTCTGGGTTTAACACAACGTTTTCTAGAACTGCGCCGAACTTGATGGAGTCCCAAATCAATGGCTCGTTCTTTTGGCTAAGATCGATAGTCTTCGCGTAGCAACCGCCTTCTAGGTTGAATACGCCGCCTTTCGCCCAACCGTGCTCGTCGTCACCAAGTAGGAAACGCTCTGGGTCAGCAGAAAGAGTCGTCTTACCCGTACCGGAAAGACCGAAGAACAAAGTGGTATCGCCGTCTTCACCAACGTTGGCGCCACAGTGCATAGGAAGTACAGATTTTTCAGGAAGAAGGAAGTTCTGAACTGAGAACATAGACTTCTTCATTTCACCTGCGTAACGCATGCCAGCTAGAAGCACTTTGCGAGCTGCGAAGTTGATGATTACACAGCCATCGCTGTTAGTGCCGTCGCGCTCAGGATCACATTCAAAGGTAGGCGCGTGCAGCATTTGCCATGCTTCTTTGCCTTTAGGATTGAATCGCTCTGGGCGGATGAAAAGGTTCTTAACGAAAAGGTTGTGCCATGCTGTTTGAGTGGTCACAGTGATTGCGATGTAGTGATCGGAATCTTCGCCAACGTGAAGGTTTGAAACGAAAGTGTCGTCGTTGGCTACATGGGCTTCAACGCGGCTCCAAAGAGCGTCGAACTTGTCTGCATCGAATGGGCGATTGATAGGGCCCCAATGGATTTGTTCGCTAGTGCTTGGCTCATCAACGATGAAGCGATCCATCGGTGAGCGACCGGTACGCACGCCAGTTTTGGCCACGAAGGCGCCGTTGTCGGCTAATACACCTTCGCCACGTATTAGGGCTTCTTCAACTAGCTGAGCAGAGCTCAGATCAACTTGGGTTTTAGGTTTCGCGCTTTCCGTCATGGTTCCTCGGTCCTCACGGCTTGTGGCCGTTATTTTAACTAGATTTTGAAAGCTGGTTGGCTGTGGTGCGCCGCTACTCTACCGCCCCCTTATGAATGGTGGATGTAAGCGGATAACGTATTCTGGCGGAATAACGTGTCCTTGTGCACCAAGGCCAGGAATTATGGGCCGCGTATTATGGCAAATAACCAAATAAAAGGCTAAAGATTTCATGTTTTGCAGAGGTTAAAAATCAGCCATATAAATGGCTTGAATGGCCACTAGATCATGCCTGAATGGAAATGTAAGCACTTACTTTATAGGTAAGTGCTTGGTATTAAAGTATTTATTTTTAAATGAGAATCAACCTATTGTTGTTGTGTTGGGTTATGTGGAATTGCTGGGTCATAAATAGTGTGAATGTCCACAGCATCAAAATGATATTTTTGGTTACAAAATTGGCACTGGGTTTCGATACTTCCTTGCTCTTCAATAATGGAAAGTATCTCTTCCTTGGGAACAGTGGCTAGAGATTCTGCAAATCTTTCTTTGCTGCATGAGCAATAAAATCTAACTTCGTCGTGAGCGAGCAAGCGCACATCTTCCTCATGAAACAGGCGGCGCAGCAGTGTTTCCGGATCGATGCCAAGATGTTCTTCGGTGGTGAGGGTGTCTGCTAGCATGGTGACCCGGTTCCAGTCTTCGTCTAGCGCCTCTTGTGATTTATTGACTTCGCTGCTGTATGGCATGAATTGAACCAATAGTCCTGCAGCTTTTTCATCGCCCTCTGCTAACCAAATACGTGTTTTTAGCTGCTCGGAACGCTCGAAATAATCTTCTAAACAACCAGCTAATGTATCTCTCTCAAGAGGAATGATGCCTTGGTAGCGCTGACCATCTTCGGGGGCGATAGTAATGACTAAGTTGGCATCTGTCAATAGGCCACGAAAGTCCTTGCCGCTAACATCGCCGTCCCATTGGGCTACAGCTCGCAGGCCCTTATCATGGGTGCATTCTACGGTGGCAAGCTTAAGCATATCGGTGCCTCTAGCTTGAATAATCAATAACCCTTCGAATTTTAAAGTGGAGCTGAGCATCACTGCTGCGGCCATCATTTCTCCCAATAGCGCTTGAATTTCTAATGGGTATTGATGTTTCGCGATTACCGCTTTGTAGGTGCTATCGAGAAGTGTCCACTCGCCACGAATGGGGCTGTCTTCAATAATAAATCGACGACTGGTATCGTGATGTTCCATTATTGGTCCTGCTGTTGTTGAAACTGAATAATCTTACGGCGCTCTTTTTTGTTGGGGCGGCCCTGAGAGGTCGGCATGCTTTGCGCTAAGGATTTTCGCTTCAGAGCGTTTTGTTCTCTTTGCGCTAGGCTTTCGTCCGTTTCCTGATAAAGCTCTGCCGCCATGGTGGCATTGCCACGTCGTGCACTAATCCCAGTAACGACCACTGTTTTTTCATCGAATCCTTGGCGGAGGCGTATGGTGGCCCCGAGGCAAACTTCTTTGCTTGGCTTTACGCGATGACCGTCGTAATGAACCTTGCCACCTTCAACCATATCTTTGGCGATGCTGCGGGTTTTATAGAAACGGGCAGCCCACAGCCATTTATCAATACGAACTTTTTCAGTTGTGGATTTATTGCTCATGCTATTGCCGCTGAAAACAGCGCTTACGCCAGTATAGGTTGCCGAAGTGGGGGCGGCATTATAGAGCTAAAACAGTCCAAGGCCACAAAATCTTCGGTATCGTTGTCTGGCGCTTTACTATCGGGCTTGAGAATTGCAAGGGTTTGGCCGATACCTGCAGTTCTGGCGGAGCGCAGTACCGGCAGGCTATCGTCAATCAACAAAGCATTCTTTTCGCGAAATGGGGCTTCCCTGGCAAGCACATCCCAGAATAGGGGGTCTTCTTTAGGTAGGCCAAAATCGTGGGAACTTACGATCGTGTCAAAATGAACGTCGATACCTGTTTCAGCAATTTTAAGTTCCAAGACTTTACGGTGAGCATTGGTGACTAAAAATGCCCTTCGTCCAGAACCACGAATATTCTCTAAGAATTCGATGGCGTAAGGGCGAGTGGCAATAAGATGTTTCACGTCTTGTTTGAGCTGGGCCACGTCGAAGTTAAGTTGCTCGCTCCAAAAATCTAAGCAGTACCAATTTAATGTACCTTGGTGTGCTTTAAATCGTTCATATAATTGGGATTTTGCACTATCCTCGCTAATATCGTTTAGCTTAGCGAAATGTTTTGGCAAATATTCCAACCAGAAGTGATTGTCGAAATAGAGATCCAGTAAAGTGCCATCCATATCCAACAGCACTGTATCGATTTTATTCCAGTCGATCATGATGGCGAGCTCGCTACTCAAATTGTGCAGATAATACAAGGATAGTTAAAAAGCCGCAGATAGCTTCAATTAGGTTCAGTATGACGACAAAACCCGAAATTTTAAAGCAAGAGTTAATCGCTCGAACCCGTTTCTTTGGTATAGAGCAGCTAGAGCTGCGTTTTTCTAACGGCGTGGAGCGGGTATACGAGCGTTTACGTGCTCCTATGATTCCTGCGGTGATGATGGTGCCGCTATTAGATGAAGATACAGTGCTGTTGATAAGAGAGTATTCCGGTGGCATGGATAGTTATCAATTGACACTACCGAAAGGTGCCATGGATCCAGGAGAAACGGTCGAGCAAGCTGCGAACCGCGAGTTAATGGAGGAGGTGGGTTACGGCGCCAACGAATTTACACCGATTAAAAAAATGAGCTTGTCTCCCGGTTATATGGGGCACACTATTAATATACTGTTAGCTGAGGATTTATATGAGCAACGTTTGGAGGGTGATGAACCAGAGCCCTTGGAAGTTGTTGCTCATTCTTTAGAAGATTTAGATGATTTAATTGCCCGTGAAGACTTCACTGAAGCGCGAGCCATTGCTGCGTTATATATTGTTCGAGATATGATCCGTGCCCGGCGAAACAAAGGGTAATAGCAGAGGGGAATAGTAAAATGTTGCCGCTAAATAAAAGTGTGTTGGAAACTGTATTAAGCATTGCAGAAGAGGCGGGCAATGCGATTCTTGAGGTATACAACAGTGCCGCTGATATTGAAATAGAAACAAAGTCCGATGATTCACCAGTAACTGCGGCTGACCATGCTGCCCACCATGTCATAGTTGATGGCTTAGAGAAACATTTTGCTGGAGTAGCAGTTTTTTCTGAAGAGTCTGGTGGAATTGCCTATGAGGATCGCAAAGATTGGCAGGAATTTTGGTTGGTAGACCCTTTGGATGGAACCAAAGAGTTTATTAATCGCACTGGTGAATTTACGGTAAATATCGCGCTCATTCAAAATGGTGAGCCAGTATTGGGCGTTGTTACCGTGCCACTTAAAAACCAAGCCTTTGTTGCCGCTCAAGGTGTTGGTGCCTACAAAATACTAGATCACGAACCATGGCAAGTTATTCGCGTGCGTGAAGCTAATAGCGATCAATTAACGGTGGTTGGAAGTCGCCGTCATGGTGCAGAAGAATTAGATAAGTTATTGGAGAAACTTAGTCGACACTTTGCACAAATTGAAAGCGCTAATATGGGTAGTTCTCTTAAGTTTTGTTTAATTGCTGAAGGTGAAGCAGATATCTATCCACGTTTAGCGCCAACGTCTGAGTGGGATACCGCTGCAGCGCAAGCGGTATTGGTTGAAGCGGGTGGTAAGGTGCTTGATATCGATTTTAATCCTCTAGAATATAATAAAGGTGAATCGGTACTAAATCCGTTTTTCTATGCGTTTGGCGATACCAGTGTGGATTGGGAAGCGCTAATTAAATAGCGCTTCTTCTAGTTGCGAGTAACAGGCTGCCAAGAATAAATAATATTCCCAGGCTACCGCCGTAGTTACCACTGGTTTCGTTGTTGCTCGCGTCGCTATCTTGTAATGAGCTACTAACGTTAGCGGTAAAATTGATCTTTTCTTGAGATTGCGTGGTATAGGTAAGATCGATAGCTACACTTTGGCCACTATTAAGACTATTAATTTCGCATATCACCTGTTGGTTCTCTACAAAACAATTAGCAAGAGTAGATTCAAAACTTTGCCAGCTTGCTGCTGCAGGAATAGATTGTGCGAAGCGTATATCTTGTGCAGTATCTGGTCCATTGTTACTAATATTTGCGCTTAAACTGATAGTGCCGTTACTACCATTTTTCCAAAACTGAAACGGGGTCGCCCAGCCAAGAAAATCGTTGCTCTTAAGTTTTAGCGACAGGTCAGCTGTTAACACTCCCCCATTATCGACAACATTCCATACTCGTTCAGCAGTCAAGTATTGGCTACGTGCGGTTTCATCGCGGACTTGATCGGTTTCGTCCATTACTCTTACCGCGACGGTATGATTTCCTGCAGATAAAGCGCCGGTGTTAAAGGTTGTACCGTTTTCACTGCTGAGCTGACCATCAACCCACCATTGGATCGTGAGATCGTGATTAAGTGGTTGTAACGGTGTAACGCTTAAAAAGTTGCCGCGATTAATACTGCCTTCTGGCGTGCTGGCATCAATGGGTGAAACCGTTTGGTAGATCTTGATGATCATCTGCTCATCATTAATGGGGCCAAATGGTTGACCGAGGCTGCGCATTTTCGAGTTGTTGGTTGGGCGGTACACACCATAAACTGAATAGTTGCCGCCTTCGAAAGTATCAACGCCAGAAACATCAAACCAGCGGTGCCATTTGGTTTGACGCTGTTGCATGTCGGCCTTTTGATAAATACTTACATTGACAGGTGTTAGTTCAGGGCCAGTATAAGTTTCACTGCCGCCATAAGTATATTCATCAGCGAGATCCGCGAATGAATGACCAAACTCGTGAATAGCAACTTCTAGAGCCGAACCATTGTTGCCGGCAACGGTACCTAAGTCTGAGCTTGGGTATCCAGCGCCGCCATAAGTTGTGCTGTTAGCTAGCGCTAAGATTTGATCGGTTTGTGGTGCGTTACTGGCTGCGTCTCTTGCTTTGCTTACGTTGATGCAAAGTAAGCGGGCAATATTAGAACAGTAGTAGCGCATATCCAGAGCGGTATCGCGCAATGTTCCTTGAGGATCATGATCTACCCCCGATTCATTGGAAGTAACATCAACCCGGTGAACGTTAAAATAGCTTTTGTAATTTAATAATACGCCTTCATTAAAAAATCCATTCACTAAATTGTTTGCATGGTTAGCGTAGCTGGCAATTTCGCTGCTGGTGTAGCCATCGCCAACCAATACAATATCAATGCGATTATCGACACTGCCATTATTCAGAATGGTTTGGCTGTTGTAGGGCGCTGGTGCTGCGCTGGGTTGTAATGTGCTAGGTGCTAGCATTGGATTTGCGGTGTCCACTTCGATCATACCACCGCCAACAATTTCGCCATCTTCAATAGCATCGTAATAGATTACATTGCTTTGAGGTAAAAACTGGCTTGTTTGTCGAGCGCTACGTATAGCTGTGGCCGAAGCTTTTGTTGGCGCTTGTTGGCTAACCTGTTTTTGTTCGTCGGCGATTGCTGGTAGGCCCTGGCTGGCAATGAGAGCGGTGGCTACTAGCCCTGCTCGCATTGGATGAATGAGCTGAATGAAACGTCCTACTTTCATTAAAAGGTCCCCAGTTATTATTTTATAAATCATGCATTGGATTGAAAAATTGAATGGGCGCTACCCTATCCTAAATAGTCGAAAAAGTAATATGTAGAAATGTAACCTTGAGACCGAGGTTACATTTTTATGCTTTATATCTATATCGAAAGGGTTTTAGATGGGAGTGGAGAGTTAAAACACGGTGCGCATGGTAGCGTCTTCTTCTTCCTTAGCAGGTGTTTTCGGTGGGTCGGAGTCTTTCCATTGAAAGTAAAAATCGCAAGGCTTGTTATCTGTTGCAAGCGTAACCGTTCTTATTAAGCGTACATCCGGTTGATGATTATCAAAATAAATTTTATCAGAGGCGCAAAATAGTGGTGCTAGCTCTGGCACGTTGAGCATTTTTGCATAGCGGGCGAAATAACACACACTGACATTGAATTTGAAGTTGTCTTGAGAATCTAGCTTTAACTCAGCCTTGGCGTTAAAAAAACGTTGGGTGATTTTTTTTAACATGGCCAGTTTGTCTTTGCGCGGTAAATTTTTGTATTGTTTAGCTTCAATGACGGGTACGTTAAACTTTAAAAAGGCAATGGCGACTCGCTGGCTCAGTTCGCTGAGTATTTGCAGGCAGCGCGCTCTTGGGTGGGACTCTTCCAATAAGTGATACAAAACCACCATTGGCCCCATTTGTCGTTGTGTTAGTTTTTCCTGTTTTGATGGCGGCTTATGTCGATTGATCTCTTTAAATGGATTGTCAGTGATTAATCGATACTGCAACTTGAGTGCTAACCCGATGGTTTCTTTCCAGCCTAATTCCTCGGCTAAACATTGCAGGGCGATTTTATTCCCTTGGGTCATATCAAAATAGAAAAGTCTCATATTGATCACTCTTTACCACTTTGCCTGAATGGTAACCTGGTCTTCTGATTGTGGTGCGCCGTAAAGCCAGCGGTTCCACCATGAGTTTAGATGACATTGATGCCATTTGGAAAAGGCTGGTGCTTGTTCTGTACTATTGATACACAAGCGTCCACGGGCTTCTTTTTGATCTTGAGTTTCTGCGTTGTCATTAAACCCTAAAATCGTTGTCTCCAAAGTGGTGGTGACTAGGCTATCTACCACAGTGATTGGTGACCAAACATGCATTTTGTAATTGAACTCAGCCATGTCGGTAAAACTATTGATGGTTGGGTTTTCTGCTTGGAATGAAATTTTTCCTATATATCGGCCACGTTGACGGGTATCTGAACCAAGCATTTCCCAATGGGGTTCGAGGAATAGAGGCTCCGTCAGTTCGAATCCAAACCCGGTGATACCTGTGAGTAATTCCTGCGCTGATGAGTCAAGTTGAACCTGCTGAGAGCCTTTTAACGCTTTGTAGTTTTGCAACGATTGTGTGCCTTTAGTAGGCATAGCTGTGGTTGCGTTAAAGCTTTCTGCATCACCAATAATAACCGAATAGTGAACATCAATATCGATATCGAGCCTTTCATTAAGGGGTTTAATTTCACTAAAAAACGGAGGGATTTGAATGCCCCCAAGGTTTGGGGTCCAGCCGCGGTGTAGTCTAAGGGTTAGCGGGCATGAAAGAATTTCTTCATTCAGCTCACAATTGTTAAAGCCCACATAGAAATCATAGGGCCATAGGCCATTGGAATTGCATAATAAATCTTGGGGTTGTTTATCATCATCGCAACTTACATCCAATGATATGCCATTAAGAATTGCTGCTCCATTTAGCGCATTCAAATCGCTGCTGTTTATTTCTGGTAATAACGATAGGTCAATATCAACGTTAGCAATAAACTCGTTTTCGCTGATAGGGATTTCTTGGTCTTGAATATTGTCAGTCCAAGTGAATTCTACTTTATCGTTGATAATCCAAGCGCTATCGGTTCTTACTGCAGAATAAAAACCTTTCGGCCGCATATAGTTGCCATCTACCCCTGTGCTTTGAGCGAAATGCATGCTTCCTTCTATGGTGGCGTTGTTTTCATTTGACGAGCTGTTATCGACATACGAGGAAAATCGAGAAATACGGTGTGGTACTCGACCTTCCTTAGGGAGAATGACAAACCGACGCCACTCGTGTTCAAAACCTTGCCAGACAAAACTCGACTGAGTTTGTGCGGCTGCTGTGACGGATAAGCCGCTAGCTAATAAGCCAGTTGCACTGAGTACGATTGCAAGTAACTTTGGGCGTTGATTTGAGCAATGACGTCTCGATGCTGTTCTGAGTGTGGCGACAGCGATAGCCCGGTTAGCTATTGCTACTACATTGTCGAGCATAATATGCCTCGGTTATTTTTGTTATGTGGTTATGGTGCCACTCCTATTGAACAAATATCAATCGTCCATATTGGGGAGCTGTTGATAGGTAAGACTTTAAGGAAATAATTCCTAGGAGGCTTCCCCCTAAATTGGGGGAAGCATTAAGTGGGTTAGGTTGTTAAGACTGGTGATAGTGGTTTAGTTTGAGGGCTTTAAGCTACTGATTCTAAAGGCTCAATTTTGGCTGCCACATGTTTATGCCAAGGTGTACCAGCAATTAGGTCCTTGTCCTCGGACGCAGTCAATTCGTTGGGAGCCGCTCCTTTTTGAACAATGTTGCCATCAGTATCTATGTATTCCAGACCAACCCCGTTAGGCAGTGATACATGGCCTGCCTGCATATTGGGGGTGACTTCTACGGTAACTTTCACTGAAGCTCTTTTGGTAGATAGCTTCACTTCTTGACCGTTTTCTATCTTGATCGCTTTGGCGTCGTCTGGATTAATGCGCAACGTACCCATTTGTTCTTTCTTATCCCAGGCAGGGTTACGAATAATGGTGTTAGTGGTTTCGGCTCGGCGCTCTCCAGCAGAAAGTATGAATGGATATTCTGGTGCCATGGTTGAAAAGCCATCTTCAAGCTTAACGAGTTCTGTCACTAGTTCTGGAATATATAAGTTAATTTTTCCAGAAGGCGTTTTCACTCGTTTGAAGCTCTCTGAGTAGTCACCGGCATCGGCAAAGATCACTCCTGAATGACCATTTAAAATGGCGTTAAATAATTTCTCACCGCCTAGCAGCCCAGTAAATCCTGCTCTTGCAGCATACTCGCGATTACCTTTTACAAAGAGATGGGAAACAATCCATAGTACGGCTGCTTCGGCACTTCCCTCTGGTAATGCCGGGCCTAAGGTGCGGAACAAAATATTTGGGGCGTAATTGATAAACTTTTTATTGCGTGCCGCGCTAGCGGCAAAAAGCGTAGCGAATAATGCGCGATTAGTTTTTGCAGCCCATGCGAGTCGCTGAATATCTTGTGATTTTATTTCTCCCATGGCTTCTAATAAGCGGGTATGGATCTCAGCTTCGCTAAGGGTGCCTTCCAATGGCTTAAAAAGGGGAGCCCTTAAATGAAAACCGTTGCGTGGGAATTCTAAATTAAAGAAGGTGCATTCCTGTTTTTCGAATTGGCTAGCAGCAGGCAGAATATAATCTGCTTCGCGAGCCGTTTCAGTCATCGCAATATCAATCACCACTGAAAATTCCAGTTCACGCATTGCTGCGCGCATTTTTTGACTGTCGGAAACTGAATGAACAGGATTGCCACTTTCTACAATCATGGCGCGATAACGATTAGGGTGATCAGTTAAAATCTCATCCGCTATATCATTACAGGGAATTAATCCGATAATAATTTTAGAACCAGTGACAGGGCTGACTTTCTTAGGGCGAGGGCCTTTCGCATTCTTTTTACCAACGCTACCTTTGCTGGCATCGTTCAATGCTAGATAAGGAATAGGGGTATTTATGGTGCCCTTTTTACCAAAGTTCCCAGTTAGCAACCAGATGAGTCGTTGAATATAGCTACCCAAAGTGGAGTGCAGGTTTTGCTGCATGCCTAAATCTTCAAATACCGAAACACTACTGGCATTGGCGATACGCTTTGCAGCGTCCCGCAATAATTGTTCATCCACACCGCATTCTTGGGCGTACTTGGCGATTTTCATGCGTTTGAAATAGGGAAGGATTTGATCTGCGCCTTGTGTGTGTTTATTTACCCAGGCTTCATCTATTAATTTTTCTTGCACGATAATGGCAACTAAGGCCGACAGGCACCATGCATCGGTTCCTGGCTTTATTGCCAAGTGATAATCCGCTCGTTGCGCTGTTTCTGATTTACGAGGATCGATCACGATCATTGAGCGAGCGGGATCTTTTTTGATTTCGTTAATGACGTTTCTAGCTCTCGGGAAGCCGTGAGATTGCCAGGGATTTTTACCGATAAACACAGATACTTCGGCATGATCGAAGTCGCCGTGAACGCCGGTGCCAAACATTTTTCCGTTAACCCAAAACTCACCTGTCTTTTCTTGAGACAGAGCGTTGGCTCGATACTTCACGCCTAATGCTTTTAAAAGGCCATCACCATAGGCGCCCCCGAGGTGATTGCCTTGGCCGCCGCCGCCGTAATAAAAAATCTTATCGCCACCATGTCTGGCCTTTACTGCCTGGAGGCCAGCAGCGACTTCTTTTATAGCGGTGTCCCAGCTAACCGCTTCATAGGTTCCATCGGGTTTGCGACGCATTGGGGACGTTAAGCGATCTGCCGCATTTTGGTAGTAATTGAGTCGCGCCGCCTTGTTACAGATATAGCCCTTAGAAATAGGGTGGTCTTTGTCACCCCTAACTCGGAGAATTTCTCGACCGTTATTTCCTCCTGTGGTCATTTCCAATCCGCAGTTGATGCTGCATAGGATACAGGCGGTTTTCTTCCAGTCTTCGTCTTTTACGCTCATAGCGGTCTCCAGGCCTTTAAATATAGTTGGTTCTAAAAAAGAACTAACCAATCCTAAGGTCAAAGCTTATGGGGGTCAATGTCTAAAAATGCAGACAAACAGGGGCTCTTTGGCCACCGTAGACCATTTTGTTGCAGCATTGCCTACACTAATCTAATGACCGTGAATTCTTGCATTAATCCTTGGCTAATTAGGAGCTGCGGGCTGCTATTGATGCTGCTGGCAGCGCTCTATTCGAGCAAGGCGCTATCGTTAACAACTATTCCTTTAACACCAGGGGACAGCTACCCCCGGGTTTCACCTTATGTGGCATTTGCTTTTGAAGAACAGGGTGAGGTGTCTATTGATAATATCCATGACTTGACGGGTTGGACTGCTGCAGGAAACAGTCCCATTAATTTGGGATTTGGACGAACGCCGTTGTGGATTAAGATGGAAGTGGAGGCATCTTTAGACAACGACAAGCGGTGGTGGTTGTACATTCCTTATTTTGCGTTGAATAAACTTGATCTTTACATTGTTCAAGACGGCTTGGTTAAGAGCCATCAGCAACAAGGGTTTGATTTTCCGTTTAATCACCGTGGTAACGAACATAGAAATTACCAATTTCCTCTCGATATTAAAGGCAAAGCCATAATCTATTTACGAGTTCATGCTTCTGGCGCACTTTACGTGCCGTTAGAGCTTTGGGAGCGGGATAGTATTGCTGATCACCGAGAAAAAAATAACTTACTATTTGGCGCTTATGCGGGCGTTATTCTCGCAATGGTGATCTATAACTTTTTCTTGTTTTCCGCCATCCGTGAACCGGTTTATTTGGCGTATATTGCCTACGTCTCTAGCTACTTCATGTTGATGATGACGAATGAAGGGTTCGCGTTTCAATACTTGTGGCCAGACAATCCTAATTTTAATACAGAGTCATCGCCATTATTTGCCTGCTTGACTGGCGCCATTGCCTTGGATTTCTCCATTCGCTTTTTAGATGTGCAAAAATATTCCCATATACTTTGGTTGCTTTTGCGAGCGGCCATGGGTATTTGTATCTTGTTGGGTGGGCTGGCTATTGCTGTAGATTATGATTTAAATTTCATTGTTAATAGTCTTAGTGTTTTATTTACCTTTGTTATTGTTGTCGCCAGTATTCATTGTTATCAGCGTGGTTGTGAACAAGCCTTTTACTTTATGTTAGCTTGGATATTTCTGTTAACAGGCATCTTTGTCTTTGCCAGTGTTATGAATGGGCTGATTCCCAGTAATTTCTTTACGCGACATTCATTGCTTTTAGGGTCTGTATGCGAAGTGCTTATATTTTCTTTTGCCTTAGCGAATCGAATCAATATTATTAAAAGCGAAAAGTTAATGGTTTTGCAGATGCAAAAGCAAGCGCTTAATGGTTTAAAACAAGCGGAATTAGAAATTTATGAAGTCGCATTTAAGGATCGGCTAACAGGCCTGCCTAACCGAGAGCAAATGACTCGTAACGTCAACAAACTGTTAGCCTCGGATATAAATAATGATCG
Source organism: Pseudomonadales bacterium (assembly GCA_022361455.1). Taxonomy (GTDB): domain Bacteria; phylum Pseudomonadota; class Gammaproteobacteria; order Pseudomonadales; family Ketobacteraceae. The sequence continues at coordinate 18,684 of JAKSAW010000326.1, forward strand.
GCTTCACCTATTCATTATTCACTTAAAAGAGTTGCAGGCAATCAACAAAACACTCGGCTATAAAGTTGGAGACGATTTGTTGGTTAAGGTGGCACTAACCCTACGTCAGGAGTGCGAGGCTTGGCTGTCGAACAAAGAAATAGGTGTGCAATTTGATCCGGAGCGAGATTTAGGGGCGCTAGAAGGTACTAATTTTGTATTGGTGGTCGAAGCAGAAACGGATGTGATGTTGGAAAAACTCTGCCAGCGGGTTTTGGCTTTGTTTGAAAAGCCGATTCACTATGGTGAATTAAGTGTTGATGTCGGCGTTTGTATTGGCTACTCCCCAATAACTACAAAAGCAAAAGACTTCGATGGTTTATTGAAGAATTCACAAGTGGCAGTGGAAGCTGCGTTGGAAAAAAGTCTTGGATTTATTTGTTACTCCGAAGATCTTGATCCTTATTCAGAAAAGCGCATTACTCTAATGGCGGATTTAAAATCTGCCATTGTCCAAGATCAGTTGGATCTGTACCTACAGCCCAAGCTTGATTTGCAGTTGCAACAAATTACTGGGTTCGAGGCGTTAGTGCGTTGGAAGCATCCGAAGCATGGCTTCGTATCGCCGGTGGAGTTTATTCCGCTAGCGGAAAAGAGCGGTTTGATTAATGAGCTTACTGATTGGGTAACTCATAAAACCTTGTCTTACATTAAGTTCTTCCAAGAGCGTAACTTGTTCCCATCGATATCGGTGAATATCTCTGCGCGTAATTTGCACCAACCCTTTTTCGCAGAGCAAGTGGTCGCTGCGTTAAAGCGTAAGGAAGTTGATCCTGCCTATGTCGTTCTAGAAATTACAGAAACTGCGATGATGGATGATCCTAACAAAGCGCTAAGCTGTTTGCTGCATTTGAATCAACAGGGTTTCCAGATCTCGTTAGATGATTTTGGTACTGGATTTTCTTCGCTGTCTTACTTGAGTCAGTTGCCTATTTCAGAACTAAAAGTGGATCGCACCTTCGTTAAGGATATCGAAAAGCAAGAGGCTCCCGTCATCGTAGAAACAACCTTACAGATGGCGAAAGGTCTAGGCTTAAAAACAGTGGCTGAAGGCATTGAGAACGAGGATGCTTTGGTACGGCTGCAGGATCTAGGGTGCGATGTAGTGCAGGGTTACTACATTGCTCGGCCCATGCCTTTCGATGATTTGATTGCTTGGTTATCCCATCAGGTGGGCTACGAGGCGTTGTGCTTTGAAGCTCAGTCCTCTGAATCTGGCCCTAGGTCGTAATCAGCGGGTTCTAAATTGGAACTTAGCTCGCTATACTGTTTATAACTTCAGCAACCTTTCCTGGATTTAATGTCCCCATGAAGTGGCAAGAACTAGATGCTCAGCCTTGTTCAGTAGCGCGTACCTTATCGGTGATCGGCGATCGTTGGACGTTGCTCATTATCAGAAATGCATTTCTACGCACTCGCCGCTTTGATGATTTTCATGCCCAGCTAGGGATTACCAAGCACGTGCTTTCCAGCCGATTAAAGAAGCTGGTGGAAGCAGGCGTGTTTGAGAAGCGCGCTTATCAAGAAAAACCTGCCCGTTATGAGTATCGATTAACGGAGAAGGGGTTGGATCTATATCCCATCATACTAGGTTTGGTTGGTTGGGGAGATAAGTGGATGGATGAAGGAAAGGGGCCACCAGTAGAATACTTTCATAAAACCTGTAATCACAAAACCCAGCCTACCTTGGTGTGCTCAGAGTGTCATGAGCCCCTAGATCCAAGAGAAATGATGGCGATGCCAGGCCCAGGTTTGAAGGATGTAAATTCCTAATAATTAGTGAAGTTATCGCCCAAATGTTTTTGATTTCTGCCATGTCAGATCAGTTAAACTGAGCTCAGATTTCATCAGCTGTAATAGGCCCCATTGTAGTGCCTTAAATCGGTGCGAGCTGTTTCAAAAACTTTTAGTTGCTGCCCTAGATTCAAAAATAATGGTCTGAGGTGCTTATCAGCTAGGGTTTTGCCGTCTTTATCCTTAAAAAACCTCTGATATTTGTTTGCACCATAGTTGTGCATTGCGTGAGCTTTGCTGTATCTTGATGCACCTTTGTGGTGCTTGCCAAATTTGCCAAACAAGCGAATTTGGGCATTTTGATGGCTAAATGAGCGGTTCATGGCGCCTTCACAGGGTCCAGGGCGATTGCGCTGGGCTGGCATGAAATATGTAAGGCAAAGGAAGCAAAATTCTGTGTCGAGGCAATAATGGCTTCCACAACAAAAAATTTGCCTTGAAATACAATCTGAGTTTGGAGAAATAATATTATGAAGAGCAAGTTGGAATATATCTGGCTCGACGGCTATAAGCCTACTCAAAGCCTGCGTAGTAAAACAATGATTCGCAAGGATTTTAGCGGCAAGCTTGAAGACTGCCCCATGTGGTCTTTCGACGGTAGTTCGACAGAGCAGGCTGATGGCAGCGCTTCTGATTGCTTATTGAAGCCGGTAGCGATTATTCCTGATCCAGGTCGTGACAATGCTTACCTAGTGATGACCGAAGTATTGAATGCAGACGGCACTCCACACGAATCTAACGGTCGTGCAACTATCGAAGACGACGATGATGATTTCTGGTTCGGTTTCGAGCAAGAATATTTCCTATGGGATCCTACTACTAACCTTCCACCAGGATTCCCAGCAGGCGGTTACCCACCACCACAAGGCCCTTACTACTGCTCAGTGGGTGCCCGTAACGCCTACTGCCGTGAGTTGATCGAAGAGCATCTGGACCTGTGTC
>JAKSAW010000089.1 GCA_022361455.1 Pseudomonadales bacterium
CCACTGAGCTTTTACTTTGACCTTCGTAAGCTTTATCACTGGCATAAAATCAATTTTGAAATCTTTCATATGCCACTGTAGTTTTTTATTCTCTTGCTGCTTAGCATCAAATTCAGCCCAGCAATTTACGCGCTGAAACGCAACATAGCCCTGCTCTGTAAACTCTACATACATACGCTGTATCTGCAGCAAACCATTTTTTTGTTCGCGTTTCTCTGCTTCCCAGACCCCCACTAATGGATTATCTTGAAAAGGAATTGGGGTGTTTTTTACATCACACCCCACTAATAAAATGCTCGCTAGAAATGCACTTAAAAAACTACCGAAAAAACGTTTTTTCTTTAAATATTCTTGCACTGGATTAGTTTCCATGGACACTATTTCACTGGACTTATTTGCTTTACGTTTTCGTAGACACTTACGTAAAAGCTACTTCGCACCAATTTTCAATTTCATTATAAAGTTAGCCATGAGCGTAATGGCCTGCTGTATATTATCAGCGTGTGTATAGCCAGATTTTTTTCTTGGCTTAAAATCATGATCGCCATCAGCCAACCAATTCACTTCAGCTTTAGCTAACTCATAACCCGGCACTTCTTCACGTTTACCGAAAGGATCCCGCTCGCCTTGAATAATCAGAGTGGGCGCTTTCATATCCGGAAAATGATCCACTCTCACCTTCTCCGGTTTACCGGGGGCATGAAAAGGATAACCTAAACAAATAACCCCTTTCACTTGGAGTTCGGCAGCTAACATGCTCGCCATTCTACCGCCCATGGATTTCCCTGCAACAACACATTGGTCAGGGCCACCTGCCATCTCAACTGCTTCCGTAAAGCTTGCTAACAGCTTCGGGGCTCTATCTGGTGGTCGCTTTTTCCCCGTAGCTCGGCGTTCTTGCATATAAGGAAATTCAAAGCGCCATACTTCGAAGCCTCGCTCAAACAAGCCATCAGCCACTGAGTTCATAAAGTCGCTATCCATGGGAGCACCGGCTCCATGGGCTAACAGTAGCCGTAATGGTGCTTTACGCCGCTTAGGTGTTTGTTTGATAAAATCCATCATTCCTCCAAACTCGCTTTCATTTGGTTGTATGCCGCATCAAATGCTAGCACCCCCTGATGCATTTTATTCGGACCCACTCGGGGGATATCGTCAAAAGCAACCACCTGCATATTATCTCGCACAGGCACTAATAAAGCTTTGCTATTTTTTTTACGCCACGGAGAACGGGATTTAATATGATGATATAAAACTCTTTCTCCCGGTAAGAGCGCGGCATGAGCCGGCCGATCTTTCACACCGCCATCAATAAAATAGCGGCCATTAATATTGATGGGCTGAAATAAAAGAGGAAAAGCACAGGAAGCATAAACCGCATTGACCAAGTCACCAGATTGCATGACTTGCGTTTCTCGACTATTCAGATCGAACACCGACAAAGCCAGAGGCACACGGCAGTCTGCAAAACTATCCACCTTTAAAAAAGCGGCTAACTTTTCTCTAAAGCGGCGCCCCTGTAGTAAACCCAAGCCAATACCAGGATCCCAGAAATCATCTTTACTAAGAGCGAACAGCTCTGCCTTTAGCATCTCTGGATCATGGCCAGATGCCCAACAGGCACCCACTAACGCCCCAGCACTAGAACCTGTGACTTTGCTGGGTTTACAGCCAGCATCAATCAGAGCCGCCAACATACCGGCGTGCGCATAGAAACTAAAAAAACCGGAAGACATCGATAATGTAAAAGGCTCAGCCTGCAACCAAGCCTTTAATCCTTGAGAAGCCAATACAACAACCTTAACAGTGGAAAGTTAACGAGATTCTTGTTGCGGAATAGGGATTATAAATCGAACCGTGAGCCCGCACCCAGGTCGATTTTGCAATTCTAGCCGACCACCTTCCTTACGCACAACACCACTAGCAATGGCTAAGCCCATTCCATTGCCATCAGGTTTAGTGGTCATAAAGGGTTTTAGCACGGTATCCATTAACTCTTCAGGAATTCCCGGCCCATCATCTTGAATTTCACAGATCAGTTCATTGCCCTGTTGTGATGTGGACACCGCAATACTATCCTGAGCCACGGCTAAAGCATTTTCGATAACATTGAAAACACCCTGGGAAAACTCTTCAGGTAATTTAGCCGCCATAGTGCTCGACACTTTTTCACCAAAGGCCAAACGAATGGTGACGCCCTTTTGTTGAGCGATCAAACGGAGGTTATCGGCTTCCTCTTCAATAACCTCTTTATAGCTACGTGTGTCAGTCAGCTCGCCACTAGGCTCGATATTAAGCTCTTCTTTAAGGCTGAGCCTTAGTTTGTCTTGAATATCGTTAAGCAAAGCTAGCTCGCTACGAATCATATCTATATCAACATCATCACTTTTATTGAGCTGCTTGTTTAGCTTGTGAATGGAAATACCCATCAATCCCAATTGATGACGAGTTTGGTGAATTATTCTTGCGGAGAACTCCCCCAGAGAGGCTAACTTTTCTTGTGTCTCCATTTCCGCCAACAAATCTAATTCACGAACACGCCAACGTTTAATTAGGGACGCCATGATCACCCACACAGCACCAATGGTGTTGATCACTAATATAAATTGGGAAATAGCCCATGTGGGCGCTAGGTAGTTTTTGTCGAAGGGCAAACTTTTAAACAGAGGCGCATACTCGAGCAATTGTGCCTCTGTGATATAAACCAACAGAACAGACACTAAAATTCCAGAGACCAGTGCCCAAAAAACACTACGCGCATCCAATAAAGGCAAACCCAAGGATAAACCCGCCACTATCAACAGGCTGCTATTCGACGTGTAAAAACCCGTGGCCCACGTGGCATAGATCATTAACATGGTAAAGCCCTGGGCAAATAGATGCGAAAAGAAAGGCCAGTCCCGTCGATACTGGCGCTGATGCAAGCCAACAAAAAACAGCAGGACAATGCACACCAAAATCAACTTGCAGTAAGCAATATTGAGTTCAACGTATGGGTGATCCAAATAAGGTGATAATTCACTACGCTGATAAACAATCAAAGAAACCCAAAATACCACCGGAAGGTAAGCGCTAATAAACAACAACAATAAAGCCCGATCCAACGGGCTCCATTCTAAAGGGTTTCCTTCGGCAAGAAGTTCTTTAATCGGTGGATTGGCTGCCACGCTTTTTAATTAGTCCTTTTAAAATTCTACGTTGTAGCGCACTAGTGCTAAGGCTAGCTTGGTTCTGTCAGGCATATTCAATAATTGTAGAATACGAACCACATGGTTTTTCGCGGTACCTTCACTAATTCCCAAGGTACGACCAATCCCCTTATTGGATTCACCATTAGCGATTAACGCCAACACTTCGCGGTGACGGGGACTTAATGCCGAAACACGTTTCACAAACTCCATTTCATCGGGTTCGCGCCGTAACGACTGGGCGAGTTTGATCGCCAAGGAAGGATCCAATACGGTCTCACCCATTAAGGCATCCTTAGCTGCTTGAACTAACTCATCGGGATTCGCATCTTTGCGCACATAGCCTTTTGCGCCCGCTTCCATGGCCTGCTTAATTCGGCGCGCATCATCAAAGGCTGACAACATCAACACAGGCAATTCTTGGGATAACCGAGGCAAAGCTTCTAGGCCTGTTTCTCCGGGCAACTCCACATCAAGAAGCACAAGATCCACAGAATTCTCTGCCAACAGATTTTCTAGCTCTTCTATATCACCGGCTTCGTAAGTTTTCTCTATATCTTCATCCTGGTTGAAGATTCCTGCGATTCCAGCCCTAAATACTGGGTGATCATCACAAATAGCCACCGAAATACCCATCATTACCCCTAATCATTGGTTTGTTTGTCTAATTTGAAGCCCGCTTTGTGTTTATATTTTGCCGCTCGGCTTCTTTTTGGCACCATTTTCCAGCATTTTCACAACTTTTACATAAAAAGTTTACGATTTGTACCAAAAGGCATATGCACTTGTTCCCTCTTGCATCTGGCGCGGATCAACGGGTTTCTTCACAATACACTCATAGATTGATTGAAAAAGCGTCTAACGCTAAACGATTAATCTTGCATTGGAGCGCCAATTTGGCAGCGTTGTTCTACACTAATCAAACCAAAGCACCCCGCGCCTAAAAGTGATTAAGCCCCTCTTTTACGCGACCAGACAAGTACTCGGATTCAAGCTTTCAGTGTAGAACAACGCTTTATTTTTCCTAGAGCGGTTAGGATCGTTCCAGTTTATCCCCCGAGACTTAACTTTCCCACCATATTAACTATAGTTTTATAAGTGCCCTCTATAGTTGTTACGGTTGTTTCGTGTCATTCCCAAACAGGACCTGCTTCCGACTGATTATCGCTTGGATTCTATGCCTAGCGCTGCCCAACTTTTCGATGGGCTTCGATACCAAGCTAGTATCGGAGGCCACAGAGGGCCCGATCGACCTATCGCCCCACCTAAACATATTAGCCGACCCTGATAGCCAATTTTCCATTGAGCAAATCACGGCTGCTCCACTGAGTGATTGGCGCCAAAATCAGCAACATACCTTTTCAGCGGGTTTTTCAGAAAGCGTTTATTGGCTACGCCTTGATTTTGAGAATAGCGGAAATCAAAACACTAACTGGATCCTGGAAGTGCCCTATCCCTTGCTAGATGAAATCAGCTTCTACTACAAGAAAGCAGGCAAAATCGAAACGATTAAAACGGGCGATCAACTGCTCTTCTCTGAGCGGCCACTGATGCACCGCCATTTCGTTTTTCCCATTCAGCTCGATACGCAAAGCAAGCAGTCGGTATATTTTAGAATTGCTAGCAGAGACACACTGCAATTCCCTATCAGGCTCTGGAAGCCTTCAAACTACCAACGACACAACCACAACGTTCAACTGCTATATGGCTTGTTCTTCGGCGCGTTAATGGTTTTGATTGGTATGAACACCATGGCCCTAATCAGCCTCAGAGATAAAAACTTTCTTTATTATGTGGCGGCAATTTTTTTCTACGCCATATCCCAAGCAAACCTTACTGGCTTCACATTTGAATATTTACTATCTAATTCCCCCAGTATAAATAAGTGGATGCGACCCATAACAGTGAGGTTAACTTTATTTTTTGTTTCGCAATTTGCCAGAGACTACTTAGATACACAAAAACGAGCACCACTTTTTTATAGCCTCCTGAATGCCATTTCTTGGGTTTCAATATTCTCGATCTTAATGTGTATTATCTTACCGTTTTCGAGCGCCATAAAAATGGTACTAGCCAATGCTGTGTTAGGTATGCTCACCCTACTTGCTACTTGCATTGTATGCACGCCTTTAAAGTTTGCACCAGCGCGTTACTTTCTGTTCGCCTGGTTGGGTTTGATTATTGGCGTTTGTATCAACATTCTGCGAGCTTTCGGCAGTCTTCCATCCAATCTTATTACTGAACATAGTATTGAGTTCGGCGCAATGATTGTCGCGATTTTCTTGTCGTATGGTTTAACCAGCCGGGTCAATGAAGAGAAAAAATTAAAACTCTTTGCGCAAAGAGAAGCCTTGCGAAACGAACGTCTAGCTCGACAAGAACATGAACGAGCGACGCAAATTCAACTATCGGCACAGAAGAAAGAGTTTGAAGCACAACAACATATTATTGCTGCACAATCAGAAAGCCGCGCAAAAAGCGATTTCCTAGCCACCATGAGCCATGAAATTCGTACTCCGATGAATGGCGTGCTCGGATTAACTGAATTACTACTGGAAACAAAACTAGATCCCAAGCAAGAAGATTACTTAAAAACAATACATCGCTCAGGGGAATCATTACTGGGTATTCTCAACGACATTCTAGATTTTTCAAAGGTTGAATCTAAAAGCATTGAGCTAGAAAACGTCGAATTCAGTATTGAGTCAGTTGTTGATGATGTCATCTCAATTTTCGCTAACATCGTTTCCGAGAAAAAGCTCAGCATTAACTTTGTATTACACCATGAAACCCCAAGGAATATCATTGGTGACCCCACTCGCTTGAGGCAAGTACTGTTAAATTTAGTTAGCAACTCTATTAAATTCACAGACCATGGCGAAATCGTTATTCGTGCCTATTGGGAAGCTCCTTTTCTAAAATTCGAAGTTCAAGATACAGGCATCGGCATTGCCAAAGAGCATCAAGGAAAGCTATTCGAGCTTTTCTCTCAAGCCGATCAATCGACTACTCGCCGCTATGGCGGCACCGGACTGGGACTTGCCATTTGTAGAGGTCTGACGGAATTAATGGGTGGTGGTATTTCTGTCACAAGTCGAGTGGGTCATGGCTCTACATTTTCGTTCACCATCAAATGTGAAGACAGCGATCAAATAGACCAACCGAAGCCACCGGAAACCTTAACTGAAAAATCAATTATCCTTGTAGATTCCAATCTTCGCTTTATTGAAAGCATGGCAGAACTCGCAGAATTTTGGCATGCCAAACTAGAAATTGTGGTGGATCCAAAAGATCTTAAAAGAGACATCTATGACTCTGCAGATCTCGTTATCTGCCACCAAAAGTACTCTAGCGCCCTACCAAAAACCAAAGATAAAAAAGAGGTTGTGTATCTCGCAGACTACAGCAAACGTGAAGGCCACCCTGAACGAACCGTATTACAACGCCCTGTGACTTTTGCCAAAATAAAAGAAACTGTCATCCATAGTCTCGGCATTCAAAATCGACGTAACAAAGACGATGAGAAAAGCACCATCAATTTCCACAAGCTGAATGTGCTTGTGGCTGAGGATAACAATGTCAATCGCATGGTGATAAAAGGCATCTTAAACAAATTGGGAATCAGTCCAGAGTTTGCCGTGAATGGTTTACTCGCTGTGAGAGCAGTATTAGGTGCTGACAAACCATTTGATGTGATTTTAATGGACTGCGAAATGCCAGAAATGGATGGCTACCAAGCGACTAAAGAAATTCGTCAGCTTGAGCAACAAAATAATCTCGATATTAAAATTATCGGTGTCAGCGCTCATGCGGTTATGGAAAGAGAGCAAATGGCTTATGAAGCAGGTATGAACCTCTACATGACCAAGCCTATCCAGATTGAAGATATTAAAAAGGTTCTACTCGATATCGAGCGAGGCACCTTAGCCCCGCCACAACCCATAGCAAAATCATCGTCTGCTTAAGCCCAACTCGTGCTCAAAGGCCGTACTGATCCAAGATCGCTATATATTCCTGAGGCTCAGGACGCACTCGATAGTTTGCAGTTTGGTCGCTATAAATAATTTTGCCGCTAGCATCGACCACGAGCGCCGTCGGCAACACAGTATCCGAGTCATATCCTAGCGCTTCCATACCCATAGGCAAACCTCCGTCTGCAGCAATTCCTAAAGCATCAGCTGCAGCATTCCCTCGATCAGATAAAAACTCACAGGGGACATTAAATTTTTTGGCGAGATCAGCAGTGTGCTTTTCAGTTTGCGGACTAATGAATAGCGTCTTTACGCCCTTATCCGACAACTGTTGATAATTAGCGACTATCTCTTTGATTTGTGCAACACAGAACGGACACCAATTACCTCTAAAGAAAAGTATCAATGCCGGCGAACCTTTTAAGGTTTCGCTATTAAGTTCAGTACCGTCTGCTCGATAAACGCTGAATCCAGGTAATGGTTGACCAACAGCCAATAGCGAACTTTCTTCACGTTCTAGATTGGAATACCAAAAGTCATAGATGAGATATCCAAGAAACAACCCGCCAGCAACAAGAGTGGGCTCCTTGGGGTCGTATCCCAATATCCAAGCAGCCATGGCCAGCCCTAGGCCAATGGCACCAAACAAGATATTGGTATTCATATGTTCACTAGTCCTCGCCACGCTCTTTAACACAAATGCTTTGCTTAACAACGTTAAGAAAGGCAGCGTCGTTAACAAGACGCCTAACCACCCCCATTGAAAACTCTGTGTTACCAATTGGTAGATCGCATAACCAGTACCCGCGAAGGCCCCCGTTAAATAAAGACTGACGTATAGGCTCTTGAATCGGTTCAACAAACGATTTTGTTTCGGAGGCTCTACAGTGGCGGGAATTGACATAGCGGGGTCCTATTTAAGTGTGGCTATTGTGCGACTAGCGTGACCATTTCAGTATTTTGCTAGCAAGCTAGCGCTGACTAGCATTAGTGATCAGCCGCATCATATAACTAAATGATCAGTTTGATATATAATGCCAAATCCGTTGATCATTTGAAACCCTCTTTTGATCTGGCTAAATATTAGCAATTAAATGCCATATATGATAATTTTCTTACAGATCATATAGCTATCTAAGCACAACAGATATCATACCTATCGGTTAGATATTAGGAAAAACTATTTCATGGGCAGAACAAAAGCGTTTAATCCAGAGCAAGTACTTAATCAAGCCTTGATGCTCTTCTGGCAACAAGGCTACCAGGCAACGTCAGTAGCCGATTTGGAAAAGCACCTAGGGATAAACAAGTTCAGCCTTTACAACACCTTTGGCAACAAACACAGCCTATATCTGCAGGCATTAGATCTTTACATTGAGCAACGCTTCACTCCCTTGTTCAGCATGCTTGCCAATCATCAAATGGGCCTGGAAGCCATTAGCCATTTTTTTAATGCCCTCAATCTTGGCTTATCCAACCAACTGAATAACGAAGGCTGCTTTGTCGCAAGCGCCGGAGTTGAGCTAAGCGCCAGCGATAATGAGGTTAGAAAAAGGGTGCAAGGTGTTTATGGTCAATTGGAGGATGGCTTCTACGCTTGTCTAGAATCCGCGCAGCAGCAAGGCAAGCTAGAAGCAACGCTTTCCTTACAAGAGTTAGCCCGATTCTTTTTGGTGCAAAGCCAGGGCATGTTGACCGTGGCACGAAATCAACAAAGCGCCCGTACCGTCACCAGCAGTACGGAATTCCTCAATACCCTGCTCCTACTCCTCAAAACCAAATAAACAGTGACGTTAGTTGGTTTATTTATAGATCAGTTCAACTAGACTTTTAGACAATGGATGGCACACCTGCGAGCGCCTGGAAACACTGACGCTTAGCGCATGTCTAAAGGTCTGTATGACGGATTTCGAGCAAGATCTGCAAAAATATCAACGCCAGCTGGATAAAGGCTTCGCCAAGCTACGCTTCGAACACGAGCTTGAGGAAGAATTTATGGAGCGCTATTTCGAGCGCAACTTAGCGAAGCAGCGCACCGCGTTGATTGTCGCCTTTATTCTTATGCTGCTGCTTGCTCCTCTAGACTATCAAATCCTAAAAGACGCCGAGGTTAGCACTTTCTATACGATCGTAAGAATGTGGCTCACTACCCCTTTGTTGTTGATTGCTTACGGCATCACCTTCTTACCTTCTTTTAGAAAGCAAGCACAACATATCGCCTTTCTGGTGCTATTAGTCATTGGCATCGGCGCCAACGCAGTAGGTGCTTATGCCGCAGCTTATGACCTACGAACACTCTATGAGGGGATTATCTTAATCATTTTTGTGGGCTATCTCTTAGCAGGCTTAAGATTTCGCTATTCCGTGGCCTGCAATACCATCATAGGGCTTTCATATCTTGCATTCGGTTTGCACGACATACCATCCATACTCAACGAGTTACACAATTACTTCTTTATATTCGGTGCCCTGCTCATCGGTGGCGCAGCTGCTTTTACCCTTGAGTACCAACAACGTTTGGGATTCTTACAGCGAGGGGCACTAAGAAATTCCGCCAAGATAGATCCACTAACAGGCCTGCTTAATCGTGGCGCCATCAACCAAAGCTTAGAAACCATTGTCGATTATGCTCGCCGTGAAAAGCGCTATGTATCGTTGCTACTGGTGGATGTGGATCACTTCAAGAAATTTAATGATTTTTACGGCCATCTGGCGGGAGATAGCGCTTTAGTCAGTGTTGCCAACAGCCTAGCGCAATGTTGCCGACGTTCTTTGGATTTTGCTGGGCGCTACGGTGGCGAAGAATACATCTTGGTATGGTTCGACACTAAACCAGAAGAAGCAGACAGTTTATGCGCCCTGGTCCGGGAAAAAATAGACGGACTTAAAATTAGCCACCAGCAATCACCAACCCACAGTCACTTAACGGTATCGGGCGGTTTAGTCACCACCATACCCAGCGAAAGCACAACACCACAATCCTTGGTCAGCAAGGCCGACGAATTGCTCTACGAAGCGAAAGACTTAGGACGAAATCGCATAAAAACATTCCAATATCGATCCAACCAATAGCCAGAGACCAGCAAGAAACTATAGTTTATAACCAAAACCCATGGTCACTTTCTTACTTATCATAATTACGCATTAGATCGCTTAAGATCCAACCAAACAGCCACCCTAAGCTAGACTTAAGGGGATGTGTAGAAAGCACCTAAGCTGTTTATTTTTCTTGATTTTATCTTGCCTTGCGGTGATCCAACCAGCATGGGCCACAACGGTGCTGCTCTCTGAAAACCAGGGTCGTCTTAATCTCACCAGAAACATTCACTATCTTGAGGATCGAGGTAGAAGCTTAACGATCCGCCAAGTCAGCAATGCCAACTTTAACGAATGGGAACAGCCAGCAGCAGGGCTTCACAACCTAAATTTTGGTTACACCGATTCATCTTACTGGCTCAAATTTACCGTAGAAAATAAAACCCAAGCAAACCTGGTGCGATTTATTGAAGTTGCCTATCCAGTTATCGACTACTTGGATATCTATTTATTTCGTAATGGTCAGCAAGAAGAAAAGTGGGCTTTAGGTGATAAACTACCTTTTGCAGAACGGCCCATCAAACATCACCATTTTGTAGTGCCATTCAATGCAGCACAGAACGACAGATTAGATTTTTTTGTGCGCATAGAAACCAGTAGCTCCATGCAAATTCCGATCTACTTGTGGAATGAAGCTGGCTTACTGGAAAACACCAGCACCAATGTTCTCAACTTTGGATTGTATTACGGCACCATGCTGGTCATGGTGCTTTATAACCTGTTCGTATTTATGTCGGTGCGCGAAGTCACCTACTTATACTATGTATTATTTGTGGGCTGTAGCGCGACTTTTCTCGCTAGCTTAAACGGAATCTCCTATCAATATTTATGGCCAAATCAAACCTGGTGGAATGATCAGAGCATTCTAGTGGCACTGACATGCACCATGATATTTGGCGGGCTATTTACTCACAATTTCTTGAACTTACAAAAACAAACTCCTGCCCTGAGCCGCATTATTAAACTGCTGGTGATGATTGTAGGGCTAACGCTTATTGCATCCTTTTTCTTGCCCTACTCCATCATGATTCGTATCGTGATACTAGAAGGTATCTTGGCCACCTGTACAGGTATCACCTTAGGAATTATTCGCTGGGTGAATGGCGACCAATCAGCAAAATTTTACACCATCGCCTGGTCGACTCTACTCTGTGGTGGATTGGTGTTGGCATTTAATAAATTTAACTTAATTCCCCGCAACGCGTTTACTGAAAACGCAACACAAATTGGTTCGGCATTGGAAGTCATTCTTTTATCTCTAGCACTCGCCGACCGACTTAACATGGAGAAGAAAGCACGCTATCAAGCTCAACAGGAATCTCTAGAGAACGAGCGACTATTACGACTCGCTCAAGCAGAGACTTTATCTCAAGAGCATGAGGCACGCCTGGCTAATGAAAAAGCCCTGGTTCTGGAAAAAGAAGCCAGAGAAGCACAAGCAAAAGCACTCGCGATTCAAACTCGCGCAAATGAAACGTTAGAACTACGTGTTAAAGAACGCACCACTGAACTTGAAAAAGCAAATCGAAAACTGGAACAGCTTACTTTTACCGATGGCCTAACTAATATTCGCAACCGTCGTTACTTTGATAAAAGTGTTACCAATGAATTCCAGCGTGCTTATCGTGAACAACAACCGCTATCATTGTTAGTGATCGATATTGATCACTTTAAGAAATTTAATGACCAGTATGGCCATTTAACTGGAGACGATTGCTTAAGAGCGGTAGCTCATACCATTAGAGGACAAATGCATCGCGACACAGACGTGGTCGCTCGCTATGGTGGGGAAGAGTTTGTCGTGTTAATGCCGAACACCGATGAAGAGGGTGCAAGACATATTGCCGAAAAAATCCGCCTTGAAGTGGAACGCTTAGAGTTTTTAGTGGAAGGCCAGCGCATCCCTGTCACCATCAGTCTCGGTGGTATTACTCACACTCCGAAAGATGAGCAAGGCCAAGAGCTATTTGTCGCCAGTGCCGACGAAGCGCTTTATGCATCCAAAGAAGCGGGACGTAATCGTGTCACCCACTATGCAGTGGATCACCCGTTGAGAAAAGATCGCCAAGCTTAATAGAGATTGCACAACCGCAATCTCTATTAAGTAAAACGAATTTAGAAAAATAAATTAATCGTAAATCGCTTCAATGATCGTTGCGTTAGCCGTACCTAAGCCTTCGCAAATAGCCAACAACCCATACTTTCCTTCACGACGTCTAAGCTCATGAACCAATGTACCGATTAATTTGGCTCCGGTCGCACCTAGGGGATGCCCTAACGCTTGTGCACCACCATTCACATTTAATAGATTAATGTCTGCACCGACAGCCTTCGCCCACGCTAGAGGCACTGAACCAAAAGCTTCATTCACTTCATAAATAGTCATGTCTTCAATAGACATACCAGATTGCTTGAGAATTTTTTCAGTACAAGGAATAGGACCTTCTAACACCATGGTTGGATCAGACCCGCAAACAGCCATATCCTTAATCTTCGCCAACGGCTTCAGGCCATACTGCTTTAATGCTTTCTCACTAACCAACAGCACGGCAGCAGAACCATCACAAATTTGACTAGAGGCTGCAGCGGTAATCACGCCACCTTCAACCAGAGGATCAAGACTTTGCATTTTCTCCATGTTGGGATTACGTCTTAAACCTTCGTCCACATCATGGCGAACTGTTTGCCCTTCTATCTCAACATCTATCGGTATGATCTCATTTTCGAAGTGACCACCATCAAAAGCAGCAGCACCTTTTACATGGCTTTGATAAGCAAACTCATCTAACTCTTCGCGAGTTACACCATATTTCTTTGCTACTTTTTCAGCTCCTTCAAACTGACTAAATGAAGCACCAGGATAACGTGCTTGAATTTCTTTACTATCGAATGGACCATTCATGCCCGCTTTCTTTGGTACGGCATAGGTCGAACCAATAGGCGCCATGGTCATGTTTTCTGAACCGCCGGCAATAATAATATCCTGGTTGCCAGACATAATGGCTTGTGCGGCAAAATGAACCGCTTGCTGACCAGAACCACACTGACGATCTACAGTCACACCAGGAACAGAGACCGGCAGCTTCGAAGCAAGAATCGAAGTTCTCGCTAAGTTAAATGTTTGCGAACCAATCTGACTCACGCAACCAAAGATCACATCGTCAACGACTTCTGGATCAATGCCAGTGCGATCCACCAGTGCATCAATCACAATCGCGCCTAAATCAGCGGGATGTACTCGACTCAAACGGCCATCCCGGCGGCCCCCTGCTGTCCTAACTGCGTCCACAATATATGCGTCAGCCATCGATGTTCTCCTATATCAATCATTATCATTATGGTGAGGTCGGTCTTAAGTAAGACTAAGAGGTCAGAGTATAGGAGGGGGTTTTCAGGAGGGAAATGACCAAAAAAGCCAATTCTATGACCTAACCATACACTTGGTTACGCCCATTTTCTTTAGCGCTATATAAGCTCTTGTCGGCATCCGCATTGAATCATACAAGATATTTTAAGCACCCAATTCATCATTAATAACTAGATCAGATTAAAGTACTTAGTCGCCGAAAAACCAGTCGTCGCGCTGCTTGGCCAGGCCCAGGCAAGCCAATCCAGCAACAATCGCCAAAGCACCATCGAGTCGCCCTTGGCTTAACATCCAAAAGCCAAAGGGTATTAAGGTATACCCCAAGATTTTTAACCATGGCTTAGATATCAAGCCTTTACGCACCCGCTGGCCAGGCGCGAATAAGGCCATGTACACCACATACACCAAATAAAGCGCACCCAATACCGGCACTAACAGCAGCAGCAAGGGCAACCATTGCTCCGTTGGATTCGCCTGGTAAACCGCATAAGTTCGCCAAAGCAGCGCACCGGCGCCCGCTAAACAAATGATAGACACCAACATACGCGCAAAGGGAGATCTCAACTCTCTTTGACTACGTTTGGCAAAAGGCAGATAGATATCAAAGATCCACCGCAATGTGAGCTTCCTTTTCTGTTTTAAGTTGGGACACTGGTATCGCCCCTAACTTAGCTTATTGACCGCTATTTACGACAAATTTTAGAGCAACTTGTTACCCAAGCACATTTTCACTCTGTGACCGAGTAGTGTTGACTAAGGTGTGAAACAGGTCACATAATAGCCACCTCTTCAATCACACCTTGGTACCATTTACTTGTTATGAGCCTATTGGTTATTAGACCGTTTTAAAATAACCTTTAAATTCAAAGAGTTATAGCGGCTGACAAATCAATAAATAAGATGCGCCAAAGACGCCACACCTGTATATTTTTTAGACAGAACTGGTAAGGCGTTTATTTAAATAACAAAAAGCGCCAAAAACCAATAAAACCGATTAAACGTACCCATTTTGTAGTTAAATGACCAATAGAGATATCTCGATAGAGCAATTCAAAGCGCAAATAGAGAACGGCTTTCGTTTTCTAAAATTCGCGGAACCTCTCGAAACTGACTATCGAGATTTGCATCGCGAACGTCATCGCGCCAAACAACTGTCGACCATTGCCGTTGGCATGGTGATCCTGCTGTTGTTGTTTCCGGTTGATCTACAAGCTCTACCGCAAGATATCATTCCATTATATTTTCTATTTCGCTTGGGCTTAGCTATTCCCTTCCTATTATTTGTTACCGCCTGTCACTTCATGGCGGATCTGAAACGCTACGTGCAGGTAGCTAGTTTGGCTGCTGTACAGCTCATTAGCACTGGTACTGTAATACTCTATGTAGTTAGCGCGCGACAAAACTATCACTTTCCCTATGAAGGCTTGATCCTGGTGCTGATGGTCACCTTCTTTATGACTGGCCTGAGATTTCGCACTACACTAGTGAGCGCTATCGTTACCCTAGGTTGCTTCGAGCTGGGTGCATTGCTTTTTATTGCCCCTGAACTTCGCCACCCAGCAGACTCGTTTTATTTACTAGCCACCGTTCTCTGTGGTGCCACAGGCGCTTACTCGGTTGAATATCAAAAGCGCAAAAGTTACCTGCAAAATGCAATCGTAGAAGACCTGGCGACCAAAGATGGTCTTACTCAGTTATATAATCGCACCGCCATCATGGACAAACTCGCGCACACCTTGCAATACGCCAAGCGGGAAGGCAAATACATTACCCTTTATCTCGCAGACATCGATTGCTTCAAAAACTATAACGATAATTATGGCCATGTGGCTGGCGATAAATGCTTAATACAAGTAGCAGATACACTACAATCCTGCTGTCAACGAACCTTAGATTTTGCAGGACGATACGGTGGTGAAGAATTCCTATTAGTTTGGTTTGATACCAACCCCCTGGAATCCCATGCACTGATCGATCGTGTTCATGAAAAAATTAATGCCTTAGAAATCCCCCACGAACATTCCACAGCGGCACCGCATATAACGGTATCCGGTGGCTTTATTAACCTGATTCCTAACGACTCTACCGATGTGGAAAGCTTGCTACATCATGCTGATATGGCGCTGTATAACGCCAAACGTCGCGGTCGCAATCAAGTAAGCCAAGTGGCAACACCAGATTACGCTTAGCCATCAAAACTTTGCCAGCGTAGCCTTTATATCGCCTTCAACCTTTTTGAAATAATCGCTATCGTTTACTGGTCCTTCAGCGGCAACATTTAACTCCGCCAATACTTGTCGAAGCCATTCATGGCTCACTTTCAGTATTTGTATGGCGGGATGAAAGTCAGGTAGCTGATCAAGAGGAAAATAAGGATTCATATGATCCACAACGACCGCTTTAAGGTCGCTCATGGATTTACGGTATTTATCCCAAGCTTGGTAATTAAACCCGGTCTCACGGTATACCGCCTCACGAAATTCCTTCTGTTCAATGGTGGTTTGCTTCCAATACTGATCCTTAACATCCATACCAAACAGCTTGCACCAGTTGATCACAAAGCTACCCATCAAAGCTCCCTGAGTATGAAACCAGAAGGTATTGGGCGTTTGATTGGATTCAAATTTATCTCGCAACGCCAAATAGCTCATTCCGCAGTCAGCCGCAGTGTAGAGGGCTTCTGCTTCATTGAGTGCTTTGCGAACAATATTGGCGTCTATGGGGTTAGAAAAATGCATATCACCGCAGCCTAGCTCTAAGTCCTTGTAACATCACGATTAATTCTAGCGTTATCGACCATGATTTGCCCAGATAGACGGGGCTCTTATTACCATCTATTGCAAAATTAACCAAACCCTGTAATTATTACACCATCAAACCAAAATTAGCGTGACAGTGTAATATATGATCCCTCAAAGCAGACTACTGACACCAAAGAATCTTATCGTGGATCTACTTCGCATGACGCGACAGCGTTCCGTATCGAGCAAGTCTTTAATCGACTCAGGGGAGCTGTTTGGATTTAACGCAAACTCCATTCGCGTGGCATTAACGCGACTGGTGTCCAACGGTATCTTGGAAAGCGATGCTCGCGGCTATTATCGAATGGCAAAAAAAACTGACCCCATCAGCGCCTACATCGAAGACTGGCGTTTAGGTGAAGAAAGATTAAAGCCCTGGGAATGTAACGAGTGGTTTATCTGCCACTTACCGAAAAAGCCACAACGCTCAGCAAGATCACACAGTGTTAAAGCACTCTCCTTCTTGGGTTTTCGAGAGGGCTTGGACAATATGTGGGTAAGACCAGCCAACTTACAGTACAGCTTTGAAGAAATCGAAAGCTTACTCTGCCATTTAGGTTTAGAGGCCGCAGCAAATTTATTCCTTACTAAAACCGTTAACGAAAAAACCAGCCAACGCTGGCAACATCAATTGTGGAATACTCAATCATTGAGCTATGGCTATCGAGAAAGCTTGGAAAAAATTGAGACCAGTCTCAAGCAGCTTAAAAAATTAGAAAATCGCGAAGCAATGGCCGAGTCCTTTATTGTTGGTGGTGAGGCAGTTCATATTTTAGTGAAAGACCCACTATTACCTGAGCAAATATTTAAAACCGAAGAACGCGACGCGCTCCATCAAGCCATGATGCATTACGACGAAGTTGGTCGAGAAATCTGGGCTAAAGAAGTGAAGCATCTACAAATCAAAGTACCCGCAAGACACTTACGCCTGGTGAAATAAATGAAAGTTCAAGATTTTTTAACCAAAGAAGAAATTCAATCCCTAACCGAACGCAGTGACTTAAAAGCAGCCTGGCTCATTTTTTGTAATTGGTTTTTAATCGCTGCGGGGTTTGCTATACCCTTTCTATGGCCTAGCATTTTTACTTTGTTACTAAGTATTTTAATTTTAGGTGGGCGACAATTAGGTTTAAGTGTAATCGTACATGATTGTGGTCACCGGGCGTTATTTAAATCCGCAAAGCTAAACGAGTTTGCAGGTAATTGGTTTGGTGGCTATGCGATTTTTTTAGATATGGATAAATACGCTAAGGGCCACTTAATTCATCATCGTACCGCTGGAACACATGATGATCCCGACTTACCAAACTATGAAAACTACCCTATTTCACGAGATAGCTTTTATCGAAAAATTTGGCGCGATCTTTCCGGACAAACCGCAATAAAACTTGTATCTGCTATCAGCAAAAGCCAATCGGATAGTCGCAGCCGTTCAGCAGAGCAAGTGAAAGACGAACCCAGCAAGCCCAATCACACCCTGAGAAATAGCTTTATTGTCAATGGTCTAATGATATTGGCGCTTACCCTATTTGCCCATCCGGCGCTGTATCTTTTGTGGGTGGCGGCTTACTTTACTGTGTACATGTTAGTGTTACGTATACGCCAAATCGCGGAGCATGCCGATGTACCGGATCTTTATGATGGCGACCCAAGAAACAATACACGCACCACTTACACCAACCCGCTCACTCGATTGCTGATTGCGCCCAATTTTGTGAACTATCATTTAGAACACCATCTATTGGCATCCGTGCCCGCCTACAACCTTAAACGTTTTCATTATATGATGAAAAACAAAGGTGCCTATAACGATACCCCCATTGCCAATGGCTATTGGGAAGTCATACAACAGGTGACACAGAAACCACAGGCAACCGCCAGCTAAACGTTTAATTCAATGATAGGAAGTAGTATTCATGTCCACCCAGATGACCGTTGAAGAGATGCAATCATTTATCGAAAAGGCATTTAAAAAATGCACTATTCGAGTGGTTGAGCTGGGGGACATGTATTCTCTGATTGAACAAGAGACCGATGACTATAACTTGCGCCCTGGCGGCACCGTATCTGGGCCGACGTTAATGACCTTAGCAGACACTGGTCTGTATACGGCGCTGCTGGCACAAATCGGTCCGGTAGCGTTGGCAGTAACAACCAACCTCAATATCAACTTTCTAAGAAAACCCGAACCAGGGCTTATTAGAGCAGAAACAAAACTACTAAAACTGGGAAAACGCTTAGCGGTTGGTGAAGTGACCATTACCAGTAACAACGACCCCGATCCGGTGGCACATGTAACCGGCACCTATTCTATTCCACCCAGATAAGATCTTAATCGCTATTAGACAGCGATACCCTTTTGGTCACTTTGTAAGCCAGGATTCCCAAAGCAATCACGGGGATCCAGTGGCCAACGGCCTCTTGATTACGTCCGGGATCAAAATACATCAACACCAGATGACACAACAAAGCCACGTATAAAAACCACATCCCCATCACCATGGCACCCGAGGGCGCTCGTAACACCATGTAAGACATAGTTGCCGCAGACATCGCCAAGGTGGTTAACAATGGCGCTGTCCAACGCACCTTAAATTGCAACCAACCATCGGGCAAAACTGACCGATCCAGATTAAACAGCCACCACCACTCGTAGCTTGCCCATGCAGCATGGAACACTGCCAGAAAAGCAAACAATGCAATAAAGCCTTTATTAGCCAAATAGTGGGACAAATTGATTCTCCATCTATACCCAGAAAAGCTGAGTGTACTCTTTCGCCGCAAAGTGTAACAGCGTATTATCGCGCCGCGCTGAGCACCCTGATTTAGCTCAGTACTCGGGGTAAAAAGCCGGCATTTTGTACTACAGTTTAGTGAATAGTCCTTTTGGACCATTCAAAAGCAACGGCGGATTATTATTATTAACCTCATCAAGCGGGTTCATAGCTCACTTGATTTAGCAGGGAAATACAAGACATGGCACGACACACTTCTTTTGGTGATAACTGGAAACTCGAAAAGAAAGATAGCGAAGTAAGCGCATATACAACCACTGTTCCTGGTTCAGAGTTTCGCGCTTATAAGATCGAAGCTATCGCCGAGTCAACACTCACAGGCATTATTGCCCATCAAAAAGACGCGGCCAACTTTCCCAAGTGGATGGACGGTGTTAAATCTTCAGAATGCTTTAAAGACACTGGAGATGCTTATTACACACATTCTATTGCACCTGCACCTTGGCCTGTAAAAGATCGTGATTCTGTTGTGGAATCATTAATTACACAGGATCCAGATACATTAGAAGTAAACATACGCTTTACTGCTAAGAATGAATTACGCAAACCTGTGAAAGGTTGCGAACGTGTTGCCACAATTAATGGGGAGTGGATCTTTATTCCCATCTTAGAAAACGGCAACGCTACCGGCAAAGTAAAAGTTGCCTATATCAACCACGTTAATCCGGGTGGAAAAGTTCCGGGTTGGTTAGCAAATAACTTTGCGATAGATGTACCGTTTAATACCATTAAAGGTTTGCTAAAAGTGGTGAAAGAACCACAGTATCAAAAAGCAACCATGGACTTTATTAAAGAACCTTAATGGTTAGTAACAAAATCCGAATCCCGAGCCCTTCTAAAGGAAATCCCTTTAAAAGGTAGTTTAGGGCGAGCCACAAGCTCGCCCATTTTTTTGCCTGTTAGTTTTGTATCGAAGGCAACACTAGTCTAGACAGAAAAAGCCGCCATTAAACGCTCTACTAACCAAAACCCGCCCATCAAAACGACTAGTACGGAACAAACTTTAGAAAAACCCAATGTCGGCCATCGACGATATAGCCAGCTTAAAAACGGAAACGCCACAATAACCGCAAGCAGTTGACCGGCTTCCACGCCTAGATTGAAGAACAAGAGTGCACTGGCCACCTGATCTCCCAAGCCAATTTCTTTTAAAACATAAGAAAAGCCGAAACCATGAATCAAGCCAAAGAAGAAGGTGACAATAACGCGACGCTTCCAGGGAGTTACCAATGGTGTCGCCGCGCTTGCTCCTCGCATTTCCACCAAGTTCTCTATCCCCACATAAACAATACTTAACGCTATCACTGCTTCTACCCATATCGCCGGCAACGTCAGCAAATCGAATACAGCAACCGCCAAAGTAATAGAATGAGCAATGGTAAAAGAAGTCACCATAATAGCCAGTTGTTTAAAACCTAATGGCAGTAACAATAACGCCAGCAGGAACAACATATGATCGAATCCCAACAAGATGTGTTCTATTCCCAATGGGAAATAATTGGGTTGGGCTTTCAGCTGAAAATCTGAATTTGGATCAGTCTCAAAATTATTATCGAGAGTAACTTTCCACTCTTTGATGGTTTCTTTAACCGGTATATGAACAAAGGTTTGATCGGCCGAAAACACTAAAGAGACATATTTGCCACCCATAGAAACACGGGTAAAGTTCTCATGATTCTTAAACTCATCAACGAACAACTTATAGCGAATTTCAAGATTATCCAGTGGCTTTCGGCAATCATATAAATGGATAAACTGCGCTGACTGCACCCTAGTAATCTCTTTACGATCTTGCTCGATCAAATCACATATTTGCTGATCGTTTAGCACAACGAAACCATCGCCAATGCGCCCCTCAATCTCCCCCTGAGTCACCTTGGCTCGTTCTGCCTCCTCGAATAACTCCTGAATACTATCGGTGGGCAAGGTATAAACAACCTTTACCTGGCTATTCCCTACTTGAATGCTGGTATCGGTGATACCAGCTAAATGCGCCCACACCACATTCGAGGTAAATAGAAACCAAAGACACACCGTGACTAATGTTTGCACCAATCGCTTGATGAACGCCTTTTGCTGCTCTAATCCGTTCATTTATCTAACACTTCCTATTGTTGCCTTAATTGTTACTTTAACCAGCTAATGACTTATTAATTGATTAGTCACTGCACTTCAGTTCGTCATAATCTAAAGGTATAATTAGCACTTTCGTACCATTATTATAATTTTTTATTTACGTTTTTAAGACGATTGCCGCTATGACTTTGCCCCTAATAAAACCCAGAGCTCTGCTTATCAACAATCTGTTGAATCAACCGCTAGCAACCTTTCCTAACAGCTGTGAGCACTATTTGCCCAAACTTAAAATCATTGCAATGCTGTCATTGCTCGTGTTTTCAGCCTACTTCAGCAAGTCAGCAGTTGCTGAGCCATTTCGCTTTGCAGTGCTGCCCGACACCCAAATCTACAGCTGGGGGTTATTTCGTGACGATGCCCCTTACCCCGACGATGCCTATACCGTGACTGATCCAGAAGGCACCTTTCCTTACTTTTTGGACCAAACAGAATGGCTTGCTGCTAACGCCCAAGATATGGGTATTAAGCACGTCATCCACTTAGGCGATATCGTCCAGAATCCTCTGGAAGTTCCTGAATGGGAACGTGCCAAACAAGCCATGAGCGTGCTAGACAATGCCGGTATTAGCTATGGCACCGCCGTTGGCGGCCATGATGTAGACGGCGAAAACTTCGACAACTACCTGCATTACTTTGGCCCTCAGCACTACCAGCACCAGCCTTGGTATGGCCATTCTCCCAGTGGAAAAAGTAACTACCAGCTAATTCCCCACGAGGACAAGCAGTTTATCTTTATCAACGTAGCAATCAACACCCCAATTGAGGAAGTGAATTGGGCAATGGATGTGCTAAGCCAACACCACGACAAGTTCGCCATTATTTCTACCCATAAATATGTGTGGGATTATCGACTCGCTAGCGGTCGTTACGGTGGCAAAGTGAAGCGAGGTGTGTTGTTTGGTCAAACCCTCTTCGGCAGCGATTTTGACCAACAAGACTTTTACGAAACCTTAATCGCCAAGCACCCTAACGTGCTAATGGTCATGGCTGGCCATGTCCATGGTTCCATGACTCGCAACGATGGTCGCAATGGCGCAAATTTACCAGTTCTAGAAATTCTCGCGGATTTCCAAGATGGACGTAATGGTGGTGATGGCTACCTAAGAATTTATGAACTGGATTTAGATAACAACAAACTCATCGGGCAAACCTATTCACCTAGCACTGATCGTTATCGAACTTTTTTTGAAGAGTTTGTCGATTCCATAAAAGTGGTTAGTCACAATTTGTTGGTGGATAACGATATTCCTGAAATACTGGCCAACATAGGCCTGTCACGACTTAAAGCCGATGTAGTACCAGGTCGCAACATCGTGGCGGAACATCCAGAATATCAAGCAAATACTGAATACTATGATCAATTGTTGGCAGATCTTTATGGAGGTGAAGTGCCACCGCATATAGGTCGAATTGATGAGTGGGAAGCGCTGTGGATGCTATCCTATGGCAACAAAGACAATCCCACCGATTATTCAGAAAACTTTCGCCGCCCCCAGTTCGAGTATGAGATAGACTTCGACGCATATCTAGAAGGCAAGCTTGTAAAGCCGAATCCCTTCCGATTAGCCATTCAGGGATTTTTCGAAGCCATTGAAGGGTTAAAATCAATGCTAGTGGATGGGGCTATTCTGTTAGGATTCTATTACAAATAATCTGGCTTCCCCCCTACAAAACATTTTCATTTACAGTTGGCTCAAGCGATATAAGCTTGAGCCAAAGGCTGCTATTGCTAAAATATAGATTGAACAACACACTTTTGGGTCGTCACCAAATGAGGAAAGCATGGCAAGGCCTCAACAAAGCTTAAGCTGGATATTTCTTCACACCAGTGCAATTTTCATAATAATACTTAATTTATTAACGGGATTTCGCTTTGCCATTCTAACGAAACCAGATTTGTTATGGTTCAATGCCATTTTACCTCAAGGCAATCTACATCAATGGCACTTTATAGGAGGTTGTGCTCTAACTATTATTGTAATTGCTTATTTAACGCTGCAAATGAGTGAGCAAGCAAAATCGAAGCAGCAACAAACCGCCGCAAAACCTGCAAAGCCCCCTTCCGCTCCACGCTTTAGTTTCACCTTTCACAAAGCACTCACATGGTATGTTTATGTCATCACCATCTCAGCCATCGTTACAGGCTGGCTCATATTTTATGATCAACAACATTTAATCCCCGTCGACGATTTACACTTCATTGTAGCCATCGGGTTTATTAGTTATTTATTGCTTCACGGCGGAAGCTATTTCATCGAGTATGGAATGGCCGCAATCAAGCGTATTGCTTTGCCAGGACCTTTAACAAGCTTACAGCTTTTGTTTATTGCAGGAATCTTAGTCTTAACCTTTATCGGCTGGCGGGCTTGGCTTTATCAACCAATGATTCCGCTACAGGTAAAACAGATCCCAATTAACCACTTCATTCAAATCGATGGCCATGCGAATGAAGCTGCATGGCAAGATGCTCCTTCAGTCACTGTACTCACTCACGGCGGCGCGAATTTCGACAAAGGTAAAACCCCCGTCATGATTCGCGCGATGCAAAATGGTGTTGAAGCCTACTTCCATATTACTTGGCAAGATGCCACTCGAAGCATCAAACACCTACCTCTGGTTAAAACCCAACAAGGCTGGAAGATACGTCAGAACGGATTTCACCAATTCGATGAACAGACCTTCTATGAAGATAAGTTTGCAGTCATGCTTTCGCAGCAATGCGGGTCCGCCGCTGACGGAAGCATTCATTTAGGTACAAAGCCAATTTCTTCTAAGCCGAGCAATTGGCATGGCAAGGGTTATCACTACACCGAAGACAATTCCATAAAAGACCTTTGGCATTGGAAAGCAGTAAGAACTAACGACATGCTGCTTGCGGATGATAACTTTTTTGGCCCCCCAGCAACCACCGCTACAGGTCAACGCCGGTACACTGCAGGTTACGTTGCCGACGGCAAAGAGTCCGGCGCTTATGTGATGAATTGGCTGTGGTACAAGCAAGACATCATCACGCCTAAAAGAATCCCTAAAGACCCAAAATATATTGCCGAGTATCAAATAGAAAACGCTATTCCAAAAACACTGCCTTGGGTAATTTCTTGGTTTGACTACGAACCCTATCAGTTAGAAAAGGATCATTACCCATTAGGAACCATCATGCCCTCAGTAATGTATCGCTCCAACCGCTTTGAAGGGGATAGAGCAGATGTGCGTGCTAGAGGAGAATGGAAAAATGGTGTTTGGTCGCTAGAACTATCGCGGCGTCTCGATACTAAATCTAAAAACGATGTCGCTATCGAGGATGGCACCTGCTTATGGGTATCCGCTTTTGATCAAAGCCAAATAGCTCATACCCGGCATCATCAAGCTATAAAATTAACCATAAGCGAATCGCCATGATTAAAAGACTATTAATAGTAATAGGCATTGTCGGTGTGCTTTTAGGTTATGCAGCCTTAAACCCCTTTGCTCCAGGCACACCTCCAACCAATATCCGCTGGATAAAAATTGATAACCAAGGAAATCAGCTTAAAGCGTGGGATGGGCCATGGGCCTGCGTTTACGATAAAAGTACCAAGCTCCTATGGGAAGTTAAAACAGATATGGAAACTATCCACGATGGGTATTGGTCATATTCCTGGTTTAATGGCGATTTAGGTGCTGCTAACAAAGGCGATTGTTATTTTGAAGAAGAACGCTGTGACACCAACGATCTAATCCGCCGCACCAATCAGCAACTGCTTTGTGGCCTGGACCAATGGCGATTACCCTCTGAAAAGGAACTCATGTCTCTGGTTTATCACAAAGGCAAGCCAGGTGACCCCACCATTGCCAAAGATTATTTTCCCCAAACAAAACGCGGTGACTATTGGACAAGCGCTTCACAACAGCCATTAAAAGGCGCGTTTAAGCATCTAGGTACCGGAGCCACCGCCATTAACTTTATTCGTGGTACCAAAGCAAACATTCCCTATAGGAATGCTGCTTTCGTAAGGTTGGTACATTCCGGCTTTGAGCTGCCTGTCACCCGCTAGCCCTGCGCACAGCTAAATTGCCATAATTCATCATAATCTGTCCCCATTGTGGCTGTTATTACCCAGTATCCTGAGTAAAAATACAAGCAGAGGACAGATCATGCAGAAGCAACTGGCTATCAAAGTCGCGGTTATTTTGATTATTGGCTTAGCCTTACTAATCCCCATCAATATGGTGGATTCCAAGGTACAAGAACGAGAAACTTATCAAGCACAAGCTGAACATAACGTTGCTAGCAGCTGGACTGGATCGCAAACATTAATGACGCCGGTCCTAGTGATTCCCTACCACCTCAAAGTCAACAATAGCGCTGGCTTCTATACCGCCGAATCCGTTAAAGCACTGGAAAGAAGTGCTGTCATTACACCAAAGACATTATCCGGCAACGGCATAATAAAAAACAAAAGCGTTTTTAAAGGCATTTATGAGGTTCAGGTTTATAACGGTAGCTTTAGCTTTTCAGGCACAATAACTACAAATCAAATTCAAGACAAAGTGAATGAATTAAAGAGCCTCGCTAATTTTGAAGCATTTGAAACACCCTTTATCGCAATTCATTTGTCTGACATGCGCGGCATTAGCAAAGCGCCGAGCTTAACTATCAATGAAAAACCTATCACTTTAAATCCAGGTAGTGGGATTGCACAACTAGGCGATGGGATTCATGCATCAATGCCAGACCTTATATCTAACCAACGAGATTTAGACTTTGAATTTGAACTTCCTTTGCGGGGGATGGGTGAATTTTCCCTGATTCAAATGGCCGATAGCGCCCAATTTACATTAGATTCAGATTGGCCTCACCCGGAATTTATTGGCGCATCTCTACCAGAAGAGCGAAATATTTCTTCGCAAGGCTTTGATGCCGCTTGGTTCAGCAATCGTTACTCAAGCAATGCTAGCGACAGACTTAATCAATGTATCGACACGTCTAATTGTTCAGAGTTTATATACAGTGCTTCAGGGGTTAATTTTATTGATCCTGTCGATATTTATTTACAATCAGAGCGTTCTATTAAGTATGCGATGCTGTTTATAGGCTTAAGTTTTGTCACTTTCTTTCTGTTAGAGCACATCAAAAAAATCCGTATTCATCCTATTCAATATGCCTTTGTTGGTTTCGCCATTGCTGTTTTTTATCTACTACTTATTTCGTTTGCTGAACATATTGCCTTTGGCATTGCCTACCTAATATCTACCATGGCCTGCTCGGGGCTGATTTTAGTTTATACTCGCCATATACTAAAAAGTGCGTCCATAGCCGTCTTATTCGGAGGCATGATACTCACACTATATGGTGTGCTTTACGTTATTGTACAGGCGGAGGACTTTGCCCAATTAATGGGAGCTATCCTAATATTCATTTTGCTATCTGCACTCATGATAACAACGCGCAAGCTGGACTGGTATAGCCTAGATACGGACAAGTTGAAACAGCAAGGCATAAGCAGTGGCAGCGACCCGACATGATAAATTTGAAAACAAAAAAGGCGCGGGATACGCGCCTTTTTTATGCTTTAGACTGAACTCACTGTTAGCTTGCGATAGCAAACTCAGGTAGTGATAAGCATAGATCTCGTGGGAGATGAATGTATGTGGTAAAGCTTCTGAAATCGGCATTTTCAGTGCCCTCATCCAGCACCACCTCAATGCCACCACCCGCTTTGTTTAAGAAGTCTTTAACTGCATCCATTCCAACACCACGTCCAGAGATTTCGGAAACCTCGTCCGCCGTGGAGAAACCGGAAGAGAATATAAGATTAGCAATATCCTGATCCGCTGGTCGCGGCGCATCTTGATCATAAATACCTAACTGCTTGGCTTTATCAAAGACTTTAGATAACGCTATACCTCGACCATCATCTTGAATCGCAAATGAGATTAAACGATCAGTTTGCGAAGCAGTTATCTTAATGCTTCCATCTTCAGGCTTACCTTTCTCTGCCCGTTCTTCAGGCATTTCAATACCATGATCTACTGCGTTACGCATAACGTGCATAAAGGTATTTACTAAAGTGTTGTGAGCATGACTGCGAATCAACACATCGCCACTATCAATTTGTACTTTCGGTTTGCCTTTGCCTAGCTCAGCAGCCAGAGTTTGCACCGAATCAACCACATCGCTAATCACATCACCAAGTGGCTTAGCTTCAATAGCCGCCAATGTCTCGTAGGTGTCTTTAACGATTGAAACCACATTCTCTGGGAGCGCGGTATTGACCAGGCCAGAGATTTTCTCCATCAATGCATGAACGCGTTCTGGATCCAACGAAGGCCCAGCTGACTCGCCCGCAATGCGGCCCAGTTTCTCTGAGAAGATGCCACTGTAACGTTTAATCGCTTCTTCTGCTTGTTGCAACTCACCTAGTAGCGATTGTGGATCCCAGCCCAACTCTTCTTCCTTTCTTAACCGATCATAGGTGTTCTCAACTTCATGAACTGTTTCGGTAATATGCTTAAACCCGTAGGTACGTGCATTACCTTTAACCGTATGCATGTTTCTAAAGAGTTCTGCCAAGGTGTCTGGATTCTTGTCTTTCGTTTGTTCAATGAGTGAACGACACTTATCAACAAACTCTTCTGAACCCTCCACAAACTCGCTGAACTTGTCGCCATCGATCGCCAAGATCTCCCCGATGATCATCAGTTCTTGTTTCTGACCTTCCGCTTCCGCTTCTAGCGCTTTCAGTTCTGTTACATCGCGAACAGTCACCATCAGCTTGGACACTACATCATCTTCATCAATGATTGGATCCCAATCAAGCTCAATCAGTTTGTCGTCCATATTAGGGAATTGAAGGGTAATCTCTTTAACCAACAGATGAGAGTTAAAGTCATACATCATACTATCTTCACCCACAATGGAGGCCACTGCGGTGGTACCAGAGTCAATAATGTCAGTACTGAGTCGAGAGTTCTCGAACAGCAACTCGGTAAAGTTCCGATTCGCGATGCTCTTAGTTTCGAAGATAGTTTCAAGATAAGCAGCATATTCGGGGTGAATCTGCCCGCCTTCCACGATCGTAAATAGACCTTGGTGCATATTGGACAGCATGTTGGCAATGTCGTCGTTTTTCTGTTTCAACGCTGCGGTACGTTGCTCTACTTTCTTCTCCAAGTTTCTATTGTGTTCTTCAATCACTTCAACCATACGAATATTCTTGATGGTCGTTACCAAGGACACCGCTACAGAGGAAACAAACTCATAGTCACTATCGGCGAACGCCACATTCTTCACATCGCCAGAGAAGTTCATCGCACCGATTAACACATCTTTATCGACTAAGGGTACGCACAGCAATGCTCGTGGGGTCTCTCCCTCTTTGGCGATATAGCCCTTATCTCGACTGGTATCAGCCACAAAGATCGACTTCTTAGTTTCAGCGGCTTTACCTAAGATACCTTTACCCATCTCGAAGGTAATTGGGTCTGCTTTATGAACTACCATTGGCGGCATAAAGGCTTTCGCTTCCAACTGGTTCTCTTTATTGAATAAGTATACCGAGCCGCGATCAATACCCACCTTCTCACTCATGGAATGCAACACTGCATCAAGCGCGGTACTTTGATCGCGAGCTGCTGCCAACGTACCGCCGATTTGATTAAGCTGCGCCAAGTCGTCCATTTTCTTACGAATGGCCATGCGCATAGAATTGAAGTTTTGTGTTGCTAGCGCTAGCAACACAACCATGATGATACCGGCACTTTTAATACCAAAATCCAAGGTACTGTTTAGTTCTGTTTGTAACCGACTAAATTGATCATCGGCGGAGGCTAAGAGATTGTCCAAGCCCTCTACCGCATTATTTACTGAGTCCTTTGATTCTAGCAATTTGTTTCGCGCCAACTCTGCGGCTTTTAGTTGTTCAGCTTTATATTTTGCCAACCCTTCTTCTTTTGTCACACCGGCAAGAATAGCATCATACTTTTCGTTGCTGTTATTTATCATTTCCTCAGGACCAAACTCTTTAAACGATACAAACGCCTGATCAAGCCAACGACGCCCCTCCTCCATTATAAAGAGAAAGTCGTCATGTGCTGTTTCTAGACGCGCTTGATCGGTGGTTCTTTGTAGTTCTTCAGCTTGCTTAATGACGTTTAAAAATAAGGTCTCAGCTTGATTTAGGGCACCGGAGATCAACTCCATATCATCCATATGGTCATCGCTTTCATACCACATGATATTTGCCATGGCATCACTAAGTCGTCCAACTAGCTCAATAATTTCCTCTACATCAGCATCGGCCTTCTCCTTCGCAACCAACACTGCCTCCTTGGCATCGAACATCTCGCGTACACCACCAATGTATGCGGTATAGTTTTCATCTACATTAGCAACGATTTCTGTCATGGCCGGCGCCGAAGCAGTGGTACCTTCTAATGCTTCATATAAGCGGGCAAAGTTTTCGGTGCCTTTTTCGAACTTCTCGCGATAAGGTTTTATTTCATCTGCTGTTAGCGCGTTGAACCCTAACGCGCTCAGATTCGCCAACTTTAAAAGCTCGATCTGAACCTGGTTCGCCTCTCTTACTACCGGTACAGCAACTTCGTTCACCCGGGCATTGGAACCATCGATACTAAATAAATTCCACAATGATGAGAGTCCCGAAATAGTCAGCAAAACGACTATAACGATAAACCCAGCCCAGACTTTTTGATTAAAACTTAATGTTGGCATAGCATCCTTCCTCGGCAAAAACCTCGCGTATTCGTTACTTCATATCAGGTTATCCTGATACAAGCTTCTGAATTGCGCCCAATGCAGCTGCACCATTGAAAGGCTTAACAATCCAGCCTTTCACACCAGCGGCTTTGCCACGGTTTTTCATATTGGGATCATTCTCTGTAGTTAACATAATGATGTGCACACCGCTATTTCCTAGCTCACCACGAATTTTCTCAACCATGGTAAGACCATCCATATTCGGCATATTCACATCCGAGATAACCAGCTTGGTATCTCTACCAGCTTTCATCTTGTTTAAGCCGTCAACACCATCAACGGCGGTTTCGACAGTAAAGTTGTTTGTTTTTAGAAACGATTCCACTTCATTGCGGATAGCCGCGCTGTCATCAACAACTAATATTTGAGCCATTTTTAAAACCTCTCCGGTTGCATCGGATTAACAATTAGAATAGTTCCAGTTCACCACTTTCCACTAATTCTTCGACAGTATTTTCATCAGCCGCCCGATATTCTTCAGGCGTCCATTTGATATTAAAGATAAATTTCTGGAAGAGCTTCACGGGTTCCACATTGTGATCGTTGTCGTAAATAGTGTATTCAAAACACAGCTGCGAACGATCGGTACCAAAGGAGATATACTCCTTATACTGGTTGACTGTGATAGGCACCGCGATAAGATTTCTTTCTTCAAAATCTGGCGGATGAAGACTCAATAGCCTGGTTTTTAAACCACCCCAAGCCATATTAGATACTTCACTCAACAGGCCCATGACATCTCTAAAATCAACGTCTTTCGAATCTACAGATGTTTTACCAGCTTCAATCATATGAATCATAGGCTCTTCTTCAGACTGAAACATCATATAGCCATTGAACCAAGGCGCCTGAACAGGTAACAAGCTAACAATATCACCGTAAGTCAGTTTATCTTTAACTAGATACGGCAACGCTAGTTTTACCGTACAGTTTTTAAAAGTTGTTTCTAATGAAGACGTGGTTACTTCTTCAATACGACGTATTAAAGAAATCGGATATTCAGTATCTGCCAGGAATTGGTCAATCATTCCCAACAATTTATCCATATTATCTAGTTTATAAACACCAGCGATGGCTGCCTGCTGCTCTTCGGTTAAGTCCTCTTTATCATCACGATCTTCGCGGCGCATAAAGATAGGTAATTCTGGGCGAATACGATGAATTCTTACAGCCAGATCGAAACCGTTGTGAATCCCCTCAGAACTATCATGAGCGGCCTCGCACAGCAACACCCCACCCAAATCGATATTAGAATAGAGTACTTTCATGGCAGAGTAGCTTTGCTGTCTTAACGGTATTAAACCATTACTTTCGCAAAACTCCTTGATGGCAGTTTGAGTATCTTTATCATCCTCAAATACCAATAATTTACTTACCAAACTTTTATCAAACTTAATCATGAGTAAACAACCATTAGTAAGATTCCATCTCTAAAATAACTTTAAAACATTTCCAATTCGCCAAAGCTCTCAAAACCGCCGCCCTCTTGAGATACTGCCTGTGGTGCATTGATCTTAAAGTCAGCATCATCCAATAGACTTACCAACACAGATGCACCGAATAGAGGTTCCCCGCCATAAGCGTCAGTCATTTTCACATGAGCTTGATGGGCCACCTCAACGACACCGTCCAACGACAAGCAGGCACTATCCAAAAAGTTAGGCGT
Source organism: Pseudomonadales bacterium (assembly GCA_022361455.1). Taxonomy (GTDB): domain Bacteria; phylum Pseudomonadota; class Gammaproteobacteria; order Pseudomonadales; family Ketobacteraceae. Next base: position 31,779 of record JAKSAW010000089.1, read on the forward strand.
CGACATTCCTAAAGGCGGACAAGTATCTTGCAAGTGGCGCTTCACGTGACCACAAAAGCTATTACTCATCTCTAACAGCCAATCCAACAACTTCTCGTCATCGGTTTCTTGCTTTTTGGTATCGGTTAAATCAGCAATAAACTGCCGCATCCGATCATCGAAACTTAAATGCAGTATGACCATGACACGAAACCGAAATGATGAAATGGTCAGCACAATACAGTGCTCCATTTCAAATTCATTAACGGCTTGTTCACGCCGAAAGTTACACTCACCTTGATGAGACGATTCTGTAAGTGTGGTTTCTAATGCCACTTCCAGCATTCTCGCCAAGTTTTCCTGAACTTGAGAAAAATCTCCGGACATTTAACTTGCCCTACTGGACAACGTGGAATGTGCCATGGTGATTTGACTCTTCACATTTTGGATAGCAGTGATAATCATCTTTCCACCGGCCTGAATATCTTGGAACGCCAATGTGGCGATCATTGCGTTTTTGTTTAAATGAAAGCGATAGTCTTCATTAAGACTTTGAGCATTCATAGAAAGCTTACGTACCTCATCTGCCACAACAGCAAAACCGCGCCCATGCTCACCTGCTCGAGCAGCTTCAATGGCAGCATTGAGCGACAAGATGCCTATCTGCCCAACGATATTCTGGAAATCTCCAATCTGCTTTTGCATATCCTTGTTGTGCTTCATGATATCGGTCATACCTTCATGCCAACGCTCAATGGTATTGGTTACTGCCAGCAACTCTTCAACGGCTTGTGCCACTCCAGCCATTTGGTTATCCAATTGACCACAAGTACCTTCGTACGATTGCTGTATTTGACTAAGCTGCTGCTCTAACCCTGTTCTGGTATCAGCTAATTGCTGAGTCAATTCACTCTGAGCAGAGAAAGCTTGTGCCTCTGCTTCTTGCAACGAAGTGCGCACAGTTTCAATTTCTTGAACGCTAGCAATGCGTTGCTGCTCAAGGTTCTCTTTAGGAACCATGGCGCTAATTTGGCTCGTGGCAGCTTCTAGTTGCACGTTTAGTTCATTCAATTGCCGCTTATGCTTTCTACTCAACACCACATATTGAATAACCAACAGTAATAGTGCGGGCACAGCAATCATCCACCAATCAACTGCAATAGCCGGCTCCTCAGCGGCTAAAGCACTTGGTATCTGCAGGGCACAAAAACCAGCCACGGCCGAGGCTGTAAGACTTTTGCAAGTAACACCCAAACGCATAATCCTTCCCAAAAAGTTAACTACTTCATTTAATGATAGATCAAAACTTGAGGGGTAAATGGGAAATCGAACATCTGGCATCACGATGGGGGAATTACAATGCCAAAAGTCGTTAGAGGGCACCTATACAACTTCTAGAAATTTCAATACAAACAGATACTTAGAAAGGA
>JAKSAW010000128.1 GCA_022361455.1 Pseudomonadales bacterium
TCCGGCACCATCGCCTTCGTCGTCCACGATGTCGCCAACCCCGTCTATGGCGAGATCCTGCGCGGCGCCCAGGAGGAGGCGGAGCGGCAGAACAAGGCGCTGATCCTCGGCGACGCGGCTGCCGGCAATGCCAGCAACTCGCGGCTTGCGCAGCTGATCGGCGGGGGCGGCGTCGACGGGCTGATCCTGCAGGCCGCCGGCCTGCAGTCCGACAACCTGATCCTGCGAGCCGCGCACGAGAAGGTGCCGGTGGTGCAGTTGCAGGCCGATCTCGGCATGGGCGACCATCTGATCCAACTGCCGGACGCGGAGGCCGCGACAGTCGCGACGCGACACCTGCGCGATCTCGGCCATCGCCGCATCGGCTGCCTTGCCACCGCGGAAGGCCTGACCTTCACCGAGGACCGCCTGCGCGGATGGCGCGCGGTGATGGGCGCGGACGCCGATCCGGACCTGATCGCCCATTGCGGGCCGAGGGCGGTCGAGGGCGAAGCCGCGTTCGAGGCCCTGCTGAACCGTCAGCCGGGGATGACCGGGCTGGTCTGCTTCAACGTCATCTCGGCGATCGGCGCGCTGCGCGTCGCCCGGGCGCGGGACATCGCGGTGCCGGGCGATCTGTCGATCATCTCCATCCACGACGTCAAGTTCGCCCAGGACCTCTGGGCGCCGCTCTGCGTCGTCCGGATGCCGCTTGCCGAGATGGGCCAGGCCGCGATCAGGACGGTCTGCGGCGGCGACGCGAAGACGCCGACGCGCAGCACGATCGCGGCCGATCCGGAACTCGTGATCCGCAGGAGCACCGCTCCGCCCCGGCGTCGACCCGAGACCTGACCCCGGGCCCGACCGGATGGCTGACGGGATGCTGACGGGATGCTGACCCCGGGGTTAAATCGAACACAAAGCCTGGTAAAACGGTTTACCAAGGACGGATTTTGTGATTATTGTGGTTTCAAGACAGATGCGGCGTCGGCGGAATCGGCGTGCGAACGGGGAGTGAAAGCGCTGATGGCCGGTGGGGTGGTCCTCAAGAATGTGGTGAAGGCCTTCGGCGACGTGACGGTCATTCCCGAGCTGAGCCTCGAGGTGGCCGAAGGGGAATTCGTCGTCCTCGTCGGCCCGTCGGGTTGCGGGAAATCGACACTGCTGCGCATGCTGGCGGGACTGGAGAACATCACATCGGGTGAAATCCGCATTGGCGGGCGCACGGTCA
>JAKSAW010000854.1 GCA_022361455.1 Pseudomonadales bacterium
CAGGTGCTGGAGAGCGAGCTGAGCTCCTTTGAAAAAACCTTGCTGATGCTGGCGGGCGAGGACGCCGACCCGGAAATGGTGGCCATGCTCACGGGACCGACCGCGCGTATTGCCTCGGAACTGACCCTGGTGCGCGAGGGCTCCGAACGCATTCGCGCGCTGGTGAACGATATGCGTAACTTCTCCAGGTTGGACGAAGCAGCGTGGAAGGAAGTGGATCTATTGGAAGGCTTGCGCGCCACGATCTCGCTGGTACACTCGCAGTTTCCGGGTATCGATATCGAGCTGGCGGCCTCAACGCCCCTGGTGCGCTTCTGCAACCCGGCGGAACTGAACCAGATCTACCTGAACTTTATCCGCAACGGCTACCAGGCCATTATGGAGCGCCGTCGAGTTGAACCGAAGGCACCCGGCCGGGTCAGTATCGAGGCGGGACTGGAAGGAGACGAGGTATGTTTGCGGTTCCATGATACGGGTTGCGGCATTGCCGAAAAGGACCGCGACCACATATTCGAGGCTTTTTATACGACACGACCGCCTGGCTCGGGAACAGGTCTCGGTCTTTACAGCTCGTTCCGTATCGCAGAGCAACACGGCGGTAGAATTGACTTCTCTTCCGTGCCGGGAGAGGGTAGTTGCTTCACCCTGGTATTGCCCTTAGAGTCGGAAGAGAATCATCAAACGTTGTTTACAGCGCCGGTCCTTCCCAAAACCTCGTCCAACCGCGAGGACAGTGACGCCAATGTATAAGGCTTTTGAATAAAGCCGTTCACACCTTTCGCCATAATGGCACGGGCTTCCTCATTCAGACTGTATCCGCTGGAAAGCAGGACCTTGACATCGGGGTCGACCGCGGACATTTTTTCGTAGAGCTCGCCGCCGCTCCAACCTGGCATAATCATGTCCAATACAACCAGATCGATACGCTGACGTTGCTTTTCAAATAGATTCATGGCCTCTTCACCATTGCGTGCGATGAGGACCTGGTAACCCAGCCTGCTCAACATGGCTGCACCCACGTCCAGAATCATTTCCTCATCATCCACCA
>JAKSAW010000857.1 GCA_022361455.1 Pseudomonadales bacterium
AACAAATCTTAATAGACTTGTGAGTCGCGCTAATTGTAATTACTTGTTTGTTCTTTTTTTTCTGTAGTTTGCCCTCTAAATCACCTTACATCTCGGTCGCTACATCAATAGGATCAGAGACATTGAGGCTAGAGCGACATAATTTTCTCAGGTATTTTTTGGTCCGCTTCTTTAATCGCTAACTCAATAGCGTGGGCAAAGGCCTTCTTATCCGCTGCACCGTGGCTTTTCACCACCACACCACGCAAACCGACAAGCGTAGCACCATTGTATTCAGCTGGATTAAATCGCTGTAAAAAGCGTTTAAACAAAGGACGCAATAGCCAACCAAATAAATATTTCTTCCAGCCCAAGTCATTTAACTGCTGCTCTAACTGGCCCAACAAATAGCGCGAGGCTCCCTCAATAGACTTCAAGGCAACGTTGCCGACAAAGCCGTCGCAAACAATCACATCCGCCTTTCCAGAGAGGATGTCGTTGCCTTCCACATAGCCAACATAATTAATAGTTGGATCAGCACTGAGCAATTCATTAGCCTGTTTAACCTGATCGTTACCCTTAACATCTTCCTCTCCGATGTTGAGTAACGCCACTTTAGGCATATCTGCAGTTTTCAGAGCGATTGCCACCGCCTGCCCCATTAATGCAAATTGGTATAATTGCTCTGAATTGCAATCTACGTTCGCACCAAGGTCCAGCATAAAGGTATAACCCTGTTTGGATGGCAGAGTCGATAAAATAGCGGGACGATCAATACCTTCGCAGGTACGCAAGACATAACGCCCGATAGCCATCAAAGCACCAGTATTACCGGCACTGACACAGGCATCCGCCTCGCCAGAATTAACACACTCAATCGCCACACGCATGGAAGAATCTTTTTTTACACGCAGCGCAACTGCTGGCTGCTCATCCATATGGATGACCTCAGACGCATGCTTGACCGTTAAAAACTCGAAAGGATCTCGCTGCTCAGATTCTTGAGCAGTTGATTTTGATGACTTAGATGAACTGGAGAACTTACTTTGCAGCTTTGAGAGGATTGGCTGAATGACATCATTGTCACCCACCAAGATAAGCGAAAGCCCTGAATGTTGCTTTAGTACATCCAGGGCTGCTGAGATAAGGACTTCGGGCCCTTTATCTCCACCCATTGCATCTACTGCAATGGTAACCATATTCTATCGCAGCGAACAATTAGTCGTCTGACTTACCCACAATCATCTGACGGCCACGGTAAAAACCGTCTGCAGTCACGTGATGACGACGATGAGTTTCACCCGTAGACGGATCTTCGGAAAGAGTTGGACCAGTTAAGCTGTCGTGTGAACGACGCATGCCGCGCTTAGAACGGGTTTTACGGTTTTTTTGAACTGCCATCGCTAGCTGCTCCTAAGTTTGCATTCGACTTTTATCAATCGTCTGACTTTAGCTTACCTTTAAGCTGCTCAAGCACGCTAAAAGGGTTTTCATCTTCAGAGCGATCAACTTCTTGCGCTGCCTTTTCATCCTCGCTGCGATACTCGAAAGCCTCGCAATTATCATGATAGGCAACAATTGGCAGCGCGAGAATCAATTCTTGCTCCACCACATCAATAACGGATATTTCTTCCTCTTCGAGTAGCACGCCTTCGAAGGGCTCTGGCAACAACGCCAGTTGCTCTTCCGTCGAAACAAATCCAATGGCAAGATCCACGTCTAACACCACAGTGACAGGCTCTAAACATCGTTGGCACTCGAAATCCACAGCGGAGTTTGCTTTGCCAACCAACACAGGAATACCATCCTGGATGCTAAAGTCTGCTTGGATCGATACAACTCGGGGATCTTTACTAGGATCCTTACCATCTCCGCCTTCAGCCGCCACGTTAACGCTTTCGAAAGCGTCAATAGTAAGTCGAGAAAACTTCGCTAACGGCCACGTTCCAGAAAAGGAAGCTCCCCGTTTCGCCAGTTTTAACGGTTTAATTAGATCAGGTAGTGTGCTCTCAAGCATAAGCGCGCAATAATAGGGATTCACACCCGGCATGTCAAAGGATTTATCTACCCAATTAAGAGGCTGTTTTAAAAGACATTTTAGCCGAATTCCAGGCTATAATATTGGCAGCTAAACGGGTACTTGGGCCTATTTTGAATAATAAGCAGGCCCAACACGGTGATTCGCTCGCGAAATCGCATGATACAACCACCAATTTATATTTAATCTAGGATAATTTTCGCCATGAACGCGCCGCAGCAGCCGCTAATATTAGGTTCAAGCTCCCCTTTTCGAAAGCAATTGCTAAAGAACCTCAATCTCCAATTCACTACCTGCTCTCCTGACATTGACGAAACTCCTCTAGATAATGAAACACCCAAAGATTTAGTGCTTCGACTCGCTGTTGAGAAGGCCAAAGCGGTTGCAGTCCAGAATCCTGACGCCCTCATTATCAGCAGCGACCAGGTATCCGTGTTGGATGGCAACATTAATGGCAAACCAGGCAATCGCAAAAACGCCATCAAGCAACTAACTCAAAGTAGCGGCAAAGTCGTGACCTTTTTTACTAGCTTGTGTTTATATGACGCTCGCAACCAAGATTACCAGTTAGATCTGGTGCCATTCGAAGTCCATTTTCGATCGTTAGATTCGCAAAAAATCGAGCGATATGTGGATTTCGAGCAGCCATTTAACTGTGCGGGCAGTTTTAAATCCGAAGGAATGGGAATTTGCCTGTTCGAAAAGCTCGCAGGAGATGACCCTAACTCATTGATTGGCTTACCTCTAATCAGACTAGTGTCTTTTTTAGAACAAAAAGGTATACAAATACCATAACAATTTTACATAGCTTTCCTTAACAAACCTTTTACCCCGTCTACACTTATATTGTTAGGTAAGATTTCAAGCCCTTGGCAGCCTGTAACCCAGAGCTACCGCGGGCCGACCTAGTTTCCGTGTTTGTATTTCTAGGCGGGTTTTATGGTTGAAGAAAATTCAATAGCAACACCAAGACGACGCAATACCAAAGAGCGCATTATTGACGAAGCTGAAAAGCTAGCCTCAATACATGGTATTGAACATTTAAAACTGCAAGATGTTGCTGACAAGATTGGTATCAAATTGCCCTCCGTATACGCCCACTTCAGTGGCCGAGAGGACATACTTGCTGCCATGGGTTCGCGAATCAATCGAGCATTCACACAGATGTTTCAACCCAAAGCGGGTGAGGCATCCAAAGAGTCACTGCGCCGCAGTGCTGTGGAACTGGCTGAGTTCTTAGGCACCAATCCTGCGTACTTTCGCTTGATGCTCCGTGATCTTTCTGTACCCCTCGGTTATGATCCACTGAAC
>JAKSAW010000566.1 GCA_022361455.1 Pseudomonadales bacterium
AATTGAATCAATATCCACTGTGTAGGAAACAAAATCACCTTCGGCATCAGTAATGGCAAGCGCTAACTCGCCTTGCTCGGTAACGCTAGCATCAGAAGCGCTGCCATCAGCAGAGGACGAAGAGCCCCCACCACCACAACCTGCAGAAGCCATCAAGGCGACCGCCACATTCATGGAAATCAGCCAGCGGGCCCACCCCGAAGATCGAGCATCCTCATCTCTATTAACACTAACACTTTGAAAAAACATGGGTTTTCACTCCATCGCAAAAAATAACTTATTAAGGTTTTCGCGGCCGCTATGTCTAATAACGCAGGAGTGAAGGATTGGTTGACAGCTGACTGAGGTTTTTATTAGAAATGAAATCTTAGATAAGCATGGAGACGATCATCGCCAGCTTCAGTATCGAGCTTATCGTCTTTTAGCGCGCGGGCCCAAGCCAGATTAAAACTGCTTCGCCCCTGATGATAAAGATCGATACCAAGCCCCCAAGAGGCAATATCAATATCACGCTCAGCGATTCGACGATTGGCGGAGAGCAGGTCAAATTGACTGGTCGCTTGCACATTAATTTCAGATCGGTTTACTTCCGCCCAATCAGTAAAGACAAAACACCACAAGCTAAATTCCGAAGAAGAAAGTTCAAAAGAACTAGCATGAACTGCCCATTCTAAACTGGCTTCAAGAACTCGATCACCAGATTGAATTTGATCATCATAACCCCGAACACTATAAAGACCGCCAACACTTTTTTGAAATTGCGGAAGCAAGGCATCGTTAAAGCTAGTGAATCCCATTAGGCGAGCACTTATTTTTGATTGCTCTTGAGCGTTTTCTAAAAAGGTATAAGTAGCTTTATATTCTGCATTTAAAATTTGAAAACGCGCTTCAATATCGGCAGTCAAATTAACCGTAACAAACTGACCAGGAAAGAAAGGTACTTCAGTATCTGCGCTAGCTTCCAACTCCTTGGTATCCAGAACAGACGGCTCATTCCATTCATAGATCAAATAGCCATTCATCACTAAGTTTTCACTTAGATTGCCTTGGAAAATTAGCTTTAATCCAGGCAAGAAAAACTCATTTTTATCGCCGTTTTCATAGATGGGCGTATCCTCACTGTCTAGCACATGCCCACGCGCACCAAAACCCCATTGCAAAAACCAATTTTCACTGCCATAAAAATTAAGTAGGTATAGGCCTACCCCCATTCCGATATCGTCAATGACGGTATCACTATCTTGAACATCAAGTTGCTCAATGCTGTAAAACGAATCTATGCTAGCTACCCAGTTACCAAAAAGGGGATTAGATTCATATAAAAAAGTTATAGAGTGAAAATCTTCGAAAGAATCGGTTTCGTAGCTAACGTTAAGATAATCATCCGACGCAAACAGACCAATCTTAGAGACTGTGAAAACTTCTCTTAATTCTCCCTCACCTTCGACACCAGCATCATTAAACTCCAACGAAAGCTGCCAAGGCTCTGACATCAAATCCTGCTTATCCATATCAAGATTCAGCAGAAAGTCATAGTCGTCTGCAACGGAGACGGATGCAAACAGGCAAAAGATTACACCCAACAAACATAAATCAATCTTTGAATAGCACAGCCCCATGCATTGCTCTCTGTGATTTGGTCACGAATATTCAATGCAATATAGGTTTAACTGACTTTGATAGCAACTAATCACAAAGCCTAACGGTAGTTCCACCAACAGATGCATAAGTACAGTGCTCACCGCTCACCACACTGCCATTCTGTGACTGATTGATTTCAGTTCTACCGGTACTCTGCTGGCTCTGATTCTGTTGTCGTGCATTAGCGATCGTTGTCAGCACTCCAAGCGTGGCAGCTTGCCCCTCTATACCCCATTCACCAGTTTCAAAGTTAATCCAATAGAATCCATCTGGCACTTGTGTTTGAAAGAGTTGATCTGCCAGTTGGATATTTTGCTGATCCAAGCACTCACCATTCACATGAATATGACGTCCATCCTGTGCCAGAACATTGAAACTCACTGCACATAGAACCACCCCAAATACTCTTAACAATTTAGCATTCAACAATTTCATTTTTACACCTTTGCTAATTGGTTAGTCTTTATTGGCTCATCTCAACTGCCTGCCAATCACTGCGTGCGACTCGCTGACCTTGACTATTTAATGCAGTTACCCGCCATTGCCCATTTTTAACTTCTCGCAGTGCTTCTAAAACCCATGGAGGGGCAATGTATTCATACTGATAATGGTGCTTGATCGCTTCATAGGTCTCACCATTTGCTAATTTAATATCGACGACATATAAGTCAGCCTGTTTTGGTTGTGCCGAATTCTGTCGTGAGTAGTTTTGGCGTCCATTACTTTGATGTACCCAGCGAAAATGCAGTACAGAAGAAGACTCAGCGACTTTCCCGTCCTTGGGTGTTAGTAAAAAAATACTACCCTCCACGCCAGAATCTCGTTTAGCCTTGCTAACATTTTCATCTGTATCGACATAAAAGCGTAAGGGTGGTATTGGGAAACCCGCGACACCACCACTGGCAACAACACCTGTACCAATATCAGAGTTTCCTTCTTTATCCCGCGTGGCCTCTATTCGCATCAACAACTGATAAGGTCCAATTACTTTTTGTGTCAGTAATTTGGGATCTGGCCCCTCTATGATTGTTCTACCCGTTGGCGGCAAAAAGACATCGAAGCGTTCAATAACGGTATAACGCTTTTGTAAGCCCCTCTGCTCGATTGGTAAACTTGCTTCCGAAAGTAAATCGCTGCTACTCGGTCCGACATCACCTGGTGTTACTAATTCCCATCGGCCTTTTAAACGGCCACTGCCGTTGTAATCAAGCTCCACTTGAACTTTAGGAAGCACTTCACCAATAGACGCTAAATATACGGGAACTCTACCCTGGTTTGTTTTAAAAGCGGGCTCAACCCGAGTAATCGCAAAAGGCACTCGAGCCCCACCACCAGCTAAACGACAAGTAACAGCTATGTACTGTTCCGCGCCACCCGATTCAAACTTTCGAATATAAAAGAAGGAAGAGCTGTTACCGGCGCGAGCATCTTGCAAGGCACGCCGCGCTACAGAGTTTGGAATGGTCATCACATCTGTGAGGTTTCCATCCGCACCTGACGCACCAACGCTACCGCGACTCAGGTCCAACCGCGTTGGCAATTTGCCAAACAGAGTCCCCGGGACACATGGATTAGTATTGGTGACGGTATTTGCTGGCACAGTGATCTCGCCACACCAAAATGCATCAGTAGATACCTCTCCCTCAACACCACGAAACGTTAGAAAAACTGTCGTTGTGCCATTAGCACGAACATTCACTCCCGTTGGATTAACCGAGTCCACGGCCCATATAGCTGGAGAACACAACAAAAGAACAAGAGTTAAAATTTGACTGAGTTTCATTGCACTCTCCTAGTACGAAATAGTTATGCCTGCATTAGAGACCCAAGATTCCGAGAAACTTGAAATATCAAAAGCTTGATCTTGAGATTTACTACGCTGCAGCGCATAACGAATAAACCATTGTATAGTGATCGGATTAGATTCACTGATTGATTGCCATTGATGGCTAATACCAACATTGTAAGTTGCGGTATCCGATTCACTTAAGCCAATATTGGTGTAGTCTTCATTAACGCTATAACCGAGTTCAAGCACATAGTTTTTTGGCATTTGCCAGGTGAGACTTAAGTTGCCGTGACGATTGATAAAGTCAGTTTTTAACTCCAAATCTTCGTTAACGGCCCTCCCAATACTCACACTTAGATCGACAGCTTCTAGGAAATTTCTACCAAAATTAAGGCCATGACTAACGCGTTTAAAATCTGCTAACTCCCTGCCCTCTTGGCGATTATCTTGTTCAGACCATGAATACAGATAACCGATATTGCCTTGTGGAATTTCCCAATCTAAAGAAACATCCGCAATTTTATTTACTTGATCAGGAAGATGACTACCGCCATTAAAATCCGATTCATCGGCATCAGGATTATTAAGTGCCACTTGATGCACCCGCTGCAAATTCATAGTGATAGTGGGCCAAGGCGATAGAGTTGAAGCGTCATCAGAAATTGGCAACCAATCTTTAACATTGAAACCTATTGAGAAGGCTGAATGACGGGTGCCTGTTTTTAATATATTGTTGATGTCATCGACATTATCTTCACTGTCAACAAAAGTTAAATTCCAGTTTGCATACTGCAGATTCCCCTCTATGGAATAGGTTTCACTGACAGTATCTGCGTTAACAGCTGCAGCTAACGTTCGATAAAAAGGATCTGCATATTCCTTTCTATAACGAAGGCGCGTGGCATAGTTTTCAGAAGGGTTGTCATAATTTTCTTGGACCAATACGCCACCCAACTCAATGTGCCAAGCAGTGTCTTTAGTAGACGCGGTAGCAATTACATCTTCTTCTTGAAACAGTAGCTCATCATCTGTATTTTCATATTCGCTTTGAGCAACCGCAGAATCTATGGTGACTCTTTCGCTAAAAATGCTGGCTCGATAGTAAATTCCCCAACCTCGGTTTTTTTCAGTATCTGTTACTTCCCCAATACCGAAATCATCTATTGATTGCGTTTTACCATTTAAAAGCGTTAGCTCTAAGCGCTGATTTTCAGGATTATCGCCATCTAATTCAATACCTAGTGTACTCGCCAATATTTGATGATCTGTATTATCTAAGCCTAAAAAGTTGTCCCAACCAACGATATTGCTGCCATTTTGAGCGGTTATAGAGAGATCAAAGCGTTCATTAATCCGATAGGCCGCATTCACACCACGATTCGCTAGGCCAGATATCAAAAGTGGGTTTTCACCAAAACTAACGTGTCCGATACTTAAGCTCATATCACCACTGGCAACAGAAGCAATGTATTCACTAAGATCGACCTTTGGCGCGTTTTCTTGCTTGCTTGCAAATTGCAGAGTGTTCTCCACTTTTGAAAAGCCAAGGACATTCAAGTTAGCTTGAACTTCCCAACTGTCCTTTGCATGGTCAGTGACTAGATTTATATGACCATTTACATCCTGAGCTTGACGCTCATCAGGCTCCACAGCCTCGCCTTTAGCCCCTGCATCTAGCTGAGCTTCCAGCGTTAAACTATAAGAGGCAGAGATATCAGCCTTTTTAAAACCGTGCTGATTAAGTACCTTAAAAACTTGAACATCTATTTCATGCCAACCCTCGCCAGTGACTTCATAGATCTTCAGTTCCACGTCACCAGCAGGCAATGTTAGTTTATTAGCTAGATAGCAATATTGATTCTCGGATACTCGCTCAACTAACGCGGTAACATCACGATGATTAACAAAAAAGCGCAGGGGGCTTTTTTGCGTTGTATTAAGGGCCTTTTCACCCCACTCATCAGCCGCTACTGAAAACAGTAACGGTTGATGAGGTTGAATCCATTCCTCAGCCTGAGACACACTCGACATCGTTAATAGGAGGAGCGCAAAAGGCATTTGATAACTTGGCTGTTTCATTGCTCGCCTCAGTAGTTAACCTTTACCAACAGAAGATCTAATTAACGATTTACGCGCTTGCTAGGGGCTTCAGCTTTGGCAGGAAATCTTTTCTTACAACGATCCTTACCTTTCTTGGTATCTAAGGTATAACCAGATGCACAAGCTAGATTTCTTGAATGGATAGTGCCTAATGGATCTTTACCTTCACACATATCCTTATTACTTCTGGCATCGACATTTAGGAAAAGACCTACAGATTTATTAAGGATGCGGATACTCGGGCATTTAAGTGGGCTCTTATAGCTAAAGGATTCAGCTTTGAAGCAACGCGCGGCACTGTTTTGATTAACCTGAAAGCTGTATCCAGGTTTACAGGTAAAGTAGGTAGCTGCATGGACCGACTGATTTGGTAGCATTAATCCAGACAGAACGGCCACTGACACTGTTAAACAACTAAGTAGTAAAGTTTTCATGTTTCTTTCCTTTTGGGTATTGGATTTCAAAAAGATTATTTGTTCACATCGGACGCCTCCGACATGGGAATATCTTCTCAAATCCTGGGGATACCACTATCCCAAGTTCTTGGTAGGCGCACCCCCTAATCCAACAGAAATCGATCAGAAGTTAATCGCACGACAGAAAAGCAACACAAAACAAGTAATTAAGGAAAGCTAGAAATAGGTGAAAATTACATTTTGATCGAGCGCAAGAATGCTCGGTGAAAAGCGATAGCGTTAAAAAACAAAAATTACCAACTGTAGTATGACTAAAGCAAAGATCCCTGCTAGCACATCATCCAGCATGATTCCCAACCCACCATGCACATGCTGGTCGAAATATTTAATTGGCCACGGCTTCCAAATATCAAACAATCGAAACAATGCAAAACCAAGTAGTAGCCAATACCACGTAAACGGCACTGCAATCATGGTGATCCAGAAGCCGACAAACTCATCCCAAACAATGCCACCATGATCATGAACCCCCCAATCTTTAGAGGTCTTACCACATAGGTAAATGCCAATCACAAAGCTCAGCAATACCACCGCAAGATAAGGCCACAAAGAAAGCCCACTTAAAGGGATATATAAAGCAGCACCCATGACAGTTCCCCAAGTTCCGGGGGCTTTAGGGGCAGCACCACTACCTAAACCAATTGCCAGGAAATGAATGGGGTTTTTAAATGCGAACTTTGGAACTTTGTTCATATCAAAAATGTTCGTAGCCTGAAGGTGCAATGGGATTACCTTGGCTGTCGACTATACCAGGCCCATCAACCAAAGTGCCAATGGGATAAAGTTTAATAGATAATTGTTCTTGTAGCGCAGTTAATTGCGTTTGCTTATCTGATGGTACCGCAAACAATAATTGATATTCATCGCCAAAGTTAATGGCCTGTCGCTGTATATCGTCACTCATAGCTCCTAGCGGTGCAGCCAAGGGCAAAGCGTTAATATCTAATTCAGCACCGATACCACTGGCCGTTAGCATGTGATTTAAATCCGCCGTTAAACCATCTGATATATCCAAAGCAGCACTGGCGACATCGATCAGATTCGCTCCCAATGCTAATTTAGGCAAGGGTCTAAGAAACCGCTCTAACCCCTCGCGCTGATCAGCATCATTAAGCTGGAGCGACGAAGTTGATACTTGATACCCAAGATATGGCCAACCTATTTCACCCGACACATAAAGGTGATCTCCAACCTTAGCACCACTGCGCGTAAGCCCTTTGTCTTCCGGCACCCAACCCGCAACTTGAATCGATAAAGATAATGGTCCCTTGGTGGTATCACCTCCCACCAAGGGAATAGCAAATTGCTGCGCCAAGATTTCAATACCTTGGACAAATCCCTTAATCCAATTTTCATCCCGGCCAGGCAATGTTAAGCAGAGTGTAAACCATGCAGGCTCTGCCCCCATGGCCGCAAGATCACTTAAATTAACGGCCAAGGCTTTATAGCCGACATCGATTGGGTGTGCATCCGCAAAGAAATGAACACCGGCAACCATCGTATCAGTGGATACAGCCAACTGATAACCAGGCTTATTAGCTAACAGAGCACAATCATCGCCAATACCCATAACCACATTGGGGGAAGCAATTGCTTCCCCCAATGGTTTGAAGTACTTATTGATGAGAGAAAATTCGTTGGCCACGTATATCTCTTAACGGCTAGTTTCTAAATGAATTTATACAGCACTATTTCTTCTTCTGACGATGCGCATTGATTTCCATGAGCCTAAGTTTCTGCGCCACTTTATCCAAAATGCCATTTACATATTTGTGGCTGTCGGTTGCACCAAAAATTTTAGCCAGCTCAACACCTTCATTAATCACTACGCGATAGGGCACATCGATTCGCTTAGCTAGCTCATAGGTGCCAATCCTTAGGATTGCCAATTCCACTTGATCCAGCTCATCCTTAGCACGATCTAAGTGGGGTTCGAAATGACTATCCAACTCATTTACATTCCCTGGAATCTCATGAAGGAGTTCATGAAAATATTGGGTGTCGGTTTTTCGCATATCATTATCAACGCGAAACTGAGTTTCGATCTCATTAAGATTGTGTTTGGTCATTTGCCATTGATACAACGCTTGTGTCGCGAACTTGCGCGCTTTTCTGCGCTCAGCCGGCTTGGGGCGCTTTGCAGCGGGTTGACCTTGGTCGCTTGATGGTTGTTGCGAATCGCTATCCACAGAAACTTACCTTTTAAAGAGCATTCAGTACTACATTTTCTGAGAGTTCGAAGCGTTGCTTTTGCATATCGCAATCAGCTGCACAAATACAACGCTTCGATAATGAGAGGCTAAGCCCTAAGCCTTCTCCAATCTTAACTTTCCAGGTTTCTGAACAAGCTAACCATTTCCAATACAGTCATGGCAGCCTCAGCACCTTTGTTACCTGCTTTAGTGCCAGAACGCTCGATGGCTTGCTCAATGGTGTCAGTGGTAATGACACCAAAAGCGATTGGAATATCAGTATCTAAGCTGACGCTAGCAACACCCTTGGAACACTCACCGGCAACAAAATCAAAGTGAGGTGTACCGCCACGAATCACCGCACCCAATGCGATAATGGCATCTGGCTTACGAGTGGTGGCTACTTTCTTAACTGCGAGCGGCAATTCATAAGCACCAGGCACACGGACGACTTCGATATCTTTCTCAGCAACACCGTGACGCACTAGTGTATCAATAGCGCCCTGCAATAGACTCTCTACAACAAAGCTATTAAACCGGCCTACAACAATCGCATAGCGTGCGGAAGAACCTCGAAAATCACCTTCAATTACTTTTACTTTACTCATCAGTGCTGTCCTCTTCTAAATCCTGTTAGCGCCGCGCTTATTGCACAGAATCGCCATGAATATATTCAACAATTTCTAAACTAAAACCGGAGATGGCATTAAAACGCATAGGGCTACTTAGCAAACGCATTTTGTGAATACCCAACTCCTGTAAAATTTGTGATCCCGTTCCAATGCTGCGATAAACACTAGTACCCGTTCCATCTTTAGCGATAGGACGAGGCGGTTTAGACGAACCATAATAACTTTCAATTATTTCTTCTACAGGATGCGATTCAAAAGAATCACCTAGCAGCAATACAACCCCTGGTTCATCATGCTCTGCCAAGAACTTCAGTACTTTCGGTAAACACCAACCGGAAGCATCTTTTTTCTGAGCTCGTAACAAATCTCGCAATGGATCAGCCACATGGACACGAACATAAGGCGCTTCGCAAGCTGCCAACTCACCTTTAACCAAAGCAATATGCTGTTTGTTTTCAATCAAATCACGAAACTGAACCAAGGTGAACTCACCGAAGTCAGTCATAAATGGCTGAGTACGAACACGCTCGATGGTTTTTTCATTAACAGTGCGATAATGAATTAAATCCGCGATGGTACCGATTTTTAAATTATGCTCTTTAGCAAACGCTTCCAAATCAGGACGACGCGCCATGGTGCCGTCTTCATTCATAATTTCGACGATAACGGACGCCGGTTCTAAACCAGCTAAGCGAGCTAAGTCACATCCTGCTTCGGTGTGCCCTGCCCTACGTAATACACCACCAGCTTGCGCTTTAAGCGGGAAAATATGACCTGGCTGCACAATATCTTCCGGCTTAGCATTTGCCGCTACTGCTCGCTGAACAGTTGTCGCGCGATCAGCTGCGGATATACCCGTAGTGACACCCTCAGCAGCTTCGATAGACATGGTAAAGTTAGTACCATGCTGTGCATTATTGTCGTTTACCATTAAAGGCAAATTTAATTGCTGACAACGCTCATCGGTCAAAGTAAGGCAAATTAATCCACGAGCATGCTTCGCCATAAAGTTAATATCTTCGGGGCGAACCATGGTGGCCGCCATAATAATATCGCCTTCGTTTTCACGGTCTTCGTCATCCATCAGGATCACCATTTTGCCGTGGCGAATATCTTCAATCAGTTCTTCAATGGAGTTTAATTCCATGTTGCCTTCCTCGATCTTCATTCGAGCTGTTACATTAATTGTTGATAGTTTTAAAAACTAAATTTCTAAACCTACAGTTTCAAAAATCCATGTTCCGCCAAAAAGGCTTCATCGATTCGCGAAGTGGCTTGTGGTTGCTCAACTTTATCGCCAAGCAATAAGCGCTCTAAATAACGGGCGATTACATCCACTTCTAAATTTACTTCGGTACCCACTCGCCAATGAGGAATGGTAGTTTCCAAGGTTGTGTGAGGCACAATGTTTAAATGAAAACAGTGAGGTTCCACCGCATTAACCGTTAGACTCACACCATCCACACAAATAGAACCTTTTTCCGCCATGTATTTTCCCAAACCAGAGGGAATACTCACTTGAATATGAACGGAGCGAGCATCATCACTGCGGGAAAGAATTTCCGCTACGCCATCCACGTGGCCACTCACCAAGTGCCCACCTAATCGTGTGGTTGGAGTGAGTGCCTTTTCTAGATTCACTGGGCTACCAACCCGTAAATCCTTGAATGAAGTTCTGCGTACCGTTTCCACGGATACGTCAGCCACAAAACCATCGCCTGGCAATTGTGTTGCAGTTAAGCAAACGCCATTGGTTGCAATACTGTCACCTAGCTTTACATCGCCTAGATCCAACTTGCCAGTACGCACATGCACCTGCAAGTCTCCGCCTTTCGCTTCAAGGCGGGTGATTTCACCAACGGATTCAATAATGCCTGTAAACACCTGTGACTAGCTCTCTATAATCCTGTTATTTAAATTGATAGCGGAAACGAATATCGTCGCCGATCTGACGTGTCTCTATTAAGTCTAGCAAGCGCTTTTGCTTCATCGCGTTTATTTGCGGCAAATGTACTACCGGTCTCGCATTGCTACCCATTAAACAAGGCGCCATATAAAGCCACCATTCGTCCACCAATCCTTGATCCACAAATGCGCCTGCAGTGACTGCGCCGGATTCTACCAGCACCTCGTTAACATCGGCTTGACCCAAATGACGTAGAAGGGCCGATATGTCCACTTGGCCCTGCTCATTTGGCATGATTAGCACCTTAGCGCCGGCAGCTTCTAAAGCAGCCATCTTTTCAGGCTCTGGGTTTGCACAAATTACCCAGGTTTCTCCAGGCAAAGAAAGCATCTTAGCGCTAGTTGGAAGCCGTAAATTTGAATCCAACACCACCCTTAATGGTTGAATAGGCTCAAACCCATCACACCACTGATGCCGCTCTGCATCACTAGCATCCCAACTCTCAGGCCTCACCGTTAAAGATGAATCATCATGAAGAACCGATTCAACACCGGTAATAATGGCCTCGACTCTGGCCCTTAAGCGCTGCACATCCTGGCGGGCGGCAGCCCCGGTAATCCATTGGCTTTCCCCATCTGCCATGGCCGTTCGGCCATCGACACTCATGGCGGATTTAAGCCATACCCATGGCATACCAGTTTTCATACGCTTGATGAAACCGGGATTAATTGCCGTCGCTTCAGTCTCCTGGATTCCGCAACTCACTTGCACTCCTGCTTCAAGCAACTTGCGATGGCCGTTACCAGACACATTGGGATTAGGATCTTCAATGGCGCTTACAACTCTGCCAATACCAGCTTTGATCAAGCCATCGGCACAGGGCGGTGTCTTACCGAAATGACTGCAGGGTTCGAGGGAAACATAGGCAGTGGCGCCTGTAGTATCAGCACCACGTTCTTGAGCATTTTTTAGCGCATTGACTTCAGCGTGACCTTCACCAGCCACTTGATGCCAACCTTCACCGATTATCTCGCCGTTTTTCACCAACACACAGCCAACCCGAGGATTCGGGTGACAGGTATACAAGCCGCCATAGGCCAATCGAATAGCCCGAGCCATGTAGCTTGCATCTTCTGGCAAGAAGGGTGAGGTTGTTAAAGATCCGGTCATAAGCGCTCGCTCGACAATAAGGGGCGGGATTGTAACACAAGGCTCAGCGTTGATTAACCTAACTAGGGCACCTTAGACTGGCTATTTATTGAACAGAAAAGTCGATCCCAGCGGTTGATGATGTTTAAATACGCCGCTTTCAGGAAACCACATCTATAAATAGATCGATCTAGGGATTAATCTGCAAAGGTGCTAAGCAACGCTTGTAGGCAAGGTTTCAGACTTCAAGTTTCGAGCAATGAGTTTTTCCACATGATCAATACATCGCTCTTGTTGCTCATAAAGCGGGAAGTGGCCACATTCAGGTAAAATCACCAACTGGCTATTTGGAATCTGTTCACGATAAAACTCGAATGCATCCAAGTTGGAAAGATAGGCATCTCTATCCCCACCAACAATTAACGTCGGCGCTTCAATTAGGGGTAAACGTTTCAGTAGAATGGCTGAACTACGCGACAACTCCGAAAGCAAAAAGTTAACCTTTTCACGATTAGCAGATAATCGTGCGGCTATTCGATTTAGAATAAGCTGCGGCATTCTTGGCGGCCTGGCGAAAGATTTAGCTAAAACTGACCTTAACAACATAGCGTCCACGTTATTCACCAACTCCGTTCGATCAAATGTATTGATAATATCCGAGCCATTGGATTGACGAATTTCAGGTGTGGACAGCATTGTAAGCGACGCGACTTTTTTGGTATCGAGGGAGGCATAAAAAGCAGCAATGCAAGAGCCCGTGCAATGGCTTACCAAATGGCATCGATCAATAGCGAGAGTTCCCAAAAACTGATCCAACCATTGGGCATAATTGCGAAAACTATAATGGCCCTTATTAAACTGCAGTGAGGGTGTTAAATCGGGAATGGTGACCGCGATAACTCGATAATTTCGCTTGAAATGCGAGAGCCAATACCGCCATTGAACATTAACCCCACCAAACCCATGAATAAAAACAATAGGTTCACCTTGACCCGCCTCTAGATAATCAACCCGCTCAGCATTCACCACCACCTTTTTATACTTAAGGCCGTGAATCACACCGGTGGTGAAGTCTGCAATATAAGCAAAATCAGATACGTTTTTGATGGTCATAACGGGGTTATCGTACCACAAATTACGCTTAGCTCTTAATTCCAAGCAATGGACTTTCAGAAATCATGTAGGGTGAGAGCCACTACCAACATCAAAGTCACACTTAAGATCAAACTCACTACGCCATTTGGGTGATCACAACAACAGCTAATCAATTTACCCCCCAACCAGGGCATAGCCCAATATCGATCAATCGGTATCCTTGGCGCACTCGCACCAAAAAACCAAAGGACAGAAAAA
>JAKSAW010000477.1 GCA_022361455.1 Pseudomonadales bacterium
ACGACTTGTTCACCAGTGTTGATCTTGCTCATACGCTCAGCTTGAGATATCACCAGCTGTGATTTCATATAGCCATTTTTAATGGCTTCCACGCCGCCGCCGGCGTCCAAGATCTTTTGTATTTCGGCTTTGGCTTGTGCTTTAAGATCGTTAACTTTTGATTCAACGACAGGAGAACCATCGAAGATGTCGGGGTATTCTAAAAGATCGGTTTCATAAGCTAGGATCTGCTGTAAGCGCAAAGACCACTGCTGATCCCAAGGGCGGGGTAGGGATAACGCTTCGTTCCATGCAGGTAATTGCAAGGCTCGGCAGCGTGCGTTGCGACTTAAAGTTACTCCTAACGCTTCGATAAGAATACGCCAGGCATTGTTTTCTGGCTGCTCTTCGGTAAGACCTAGCGAGTTAACTTGTACGCCATAACGGAAACGGCGGAATTTAGGATTTTTAACGTTGTAGCGTTCTTGGCAAATCTCGTCCCACAATTCTGTGAACGCGCGCATTTTGCACATCTCTTCCACGAAGCGCATACCCGCGTTAACAAAGAAAGACACACGACCAACACAGCGCTCAAATTCTTCCTCGTTAAAGCAGTCGCGTTCTTTAATGGCATCGAGAACAGTAATTGCTGTTACGAGTGAATAAGCCAGTTCTTGAGCCGGTGTCGCGCCTGCTTCTTGTAAGTGGTAAGAACAAACGTTGGAAGGGTTCCACTTGGGCACGTTGTTAAGGCAGTACTCATACATATCCACGATTAATTTGATCGATTCTTCCGGTGGAAACACATAAGTGCCACGGGCTAAGAATTCTTTAATTAAATCGTTTTGTGTGGTGCCTTGTAGTTTGGCGATATCAATGCCGCGCTCCTCGGCAAGCGCAATATAAAGTGATAGCAGCCACATGCTGGTGCCGTTAATAGTCATTGATGTATTAACTTCATCAATGGCAATTTGATCGAACAAAATGGCAAAGTCGTCCAGCGTATTAATGGGTACGCCAACTTTTCCTATTTCGGGTTTGGCGATGTCTTCGTCCGATGAGTAGCCACATTGAGTTGCCAAATCAAAAGCGATACTTAAGCCCGTTTGACCTTTGGCTAGGTTAGAACGATAAAGCTCGTTGGACGCTTTAACATTGGTATGACCGGCATAGGTACGAAATATCCAAGGGCGGTCTTTTGTTTTGTTGCCTTCGCCGTCCGAAAGCTCATGTGGTTTCACGTCGCTCATAATTAATACCCGAGTTTTAATTTTAAATTTTGTTCGATCAACATATTTGGAACAGATTTAGCCCTTTTTAGTTAAGGCTTAGCCTTGACGCTTTTTGATAACCAAGCGGCGTTCAATCTCAAATATCTTGTCTTTAATTTTTTCTTTGCCGAGACCTTTCTTATCGTTTTCTTTAATGAAGAGGTCGGCTCCGTGCTTTTCTAACGCAGCTTTGGCGGTAATGTTTTTTACGCCAATAAACTGGATAGTGACAACGCTTGCGGTGTCGGCAAAATCACCGGGTGCATCTTCTACAGCTAAAATACGTGACATAGCAGCAACGGTATCGCCGGCAACAGCAGGTTGGGTGTGATAGCCTTCGGTGAAGCCCAGTTCCCAAATCGCGTTTTCACTTAAGTCACGGCTGGCTAAGCCTTCTAACCATGCGTAAACCAAACCGCCATAAACGATGGGCTTGCCGCTCATTGGTCCGCTTAAGCTTTCGCTAAACACTGCGTCAAAGTGAAGTGGGTGAGTATTGCCAACGTGATAAGTTAGAGCGAAGTGTTCGTCGCTAACGGTACGGCCGTTGCTGTGAACAATAATGTCACCGGCTTTGAAATCGTCGGCGTAGGTATTCCATCCGGTTACCCCTGTAGGTACATGGCGTAATGCGGAAGGCATTGTTTCTGGGAAATTAACGGTTGCATCTTCAACCCATGGAAAACCAGGAGCATCTCCTTCAGGTAGAGGCGTTGTCGGTAGGCGGTCACCTTGATAGGCCACCATTAATTTACGCTCATATTGTAATACGACCTCGCAACGCTGGTTTAAACCAATGGTACGAATAGTCGCGATACCAGGCTTGTCTTCGCCACGTTCTTTTCTATCGACCACCATGGTCATGGCACGAATGGTATCGCCAGCATATACAGGTTGTAAGAACTGTGCGTTGTAGTAGCCAAGGTTCGCAATCACTTTTTCAGAATCGTTTTGCACGCCCAAAGATAGAATGACGTTGAAAACCATTTGTGGTGATGCGGGTACGCCATGGAAACCATGAGATTTGGCATATTCAAGATCGAGATAGAGCGGGTTGCACTGAAAATAAGTGCGCGAGAAAAAATCGATACCAGCTTCAGTAAAGGTGTAACCACGTGGGTGAACAAAGACTTGGCCAGGCACATATTCTTCTAAATAGCGGCCATATTGAGGGTGGCGAACATTATCTAAAGAAGCGGGATTAGAAGGGGCCAATTCATGCTGGGGTTCAAATTTAATCGACATACCGCGAGTATCTCTCTGTGAACAATAATTTAGCTTGTGGATAAAAATTCGTTAATTGGTTTCAACGTTAAACGCAGAAAAGGAGAAAGGATCAGAAAACTGACCAATTTCTCCTTTTCAGTGGCCGAATACGCGCCAGCGTACCCGATTTTCTGAGCTTATGCAGCGCTCTCGATCAATGCTTTAGCAATAACTTTTAATGCCAAGGTTTCTTCTGCACCTTCAAAGATCGAAAGTACACGAGAATCGATGAATAAACGGCTCACCATGGTCTCTTCAGCATAGCCCATACCGCCGTGGATCTGCATCGCTTCGCGACATAACCATTCGGAAGATTTACAGGAATAGAGTTTAACCAAGCTGGCTTCCATTTGGCCTTTGCCTTCATCCATTAAGCGAGCAACTTGGTAAGTGAATTGTCTAGAGACAGAAAGCAACATTGCCATTCGAGCGATTTTCACCAAGGTTAATTGGTAGTCAGCGATTGCTTGGCCGAATACCTTACGCTCTTGGGCATAGCTTAGCGCTTGTTCGAAAGCGGATTGCATGACACCAGTGGCACGAGCAGCGGTTTGGATACGGCCGCCGGCGAAACCTGCCATGGTGTAGTAGAAACCTTTACCAACACCTTCTTCTAAGCCCATAACATGGCTGTCTGGGACGAAAACGTTATCGTAGAAAACGGTGAAGGAGTGCATACCACGATAACCAATGGTTGGAATTGCTTTTCCTTCTAGAACACCACCTTCAGGTTGTTCGTATTTAAACGCATGACCTGGAGTAGAAGGCTTCTCTACCAAGAACATGGTAAGGCCACGGTGACCAGCAGCAGGATCAGAATCTGTGCGCGCTAAGGTCATTAATACACCGGCTTTACCGGCAAAGGTACACCAGGTTTTTTCACCATTTAGCAACCAACCACCATCGGTTTTAGTTGCTTTCAGTTTCATAGAGGCAACGTCAGAACCGTAGTTGGGCTCTGTTACTGCGACAGCATTTAAAATTTCAGCTTGAGCTAGTTTTGGCAACCACTCTTGCTTTTGCTCTTCGGTGCCACCTTTCATGAGTGCTCGAGATAGAATCTCTGGACGAGTAATCAAACTACCCGCTGCACCTAGCGAACCGCGTGTTAATTCTTCAGTAACAACAATCATGCCCAGATTATCTTCACGATCGTCTGGCTGAATGCCGCCATATTGCATTGGAATGGAAAGTCCAAAGCAGCCAAGTTCTACAAGAGGCTTAATAATCTCATCGGGAATATCGGCGTCTTTGGTATGAATGTGTTCAGCCAATGGTTGAACAACATCGTAGGCAAAGGAATTGAAGGTCTCGCGCATCATTTCCTTTTCATCGTCGAGCATGTACTCTCCAATAAAACCGTCGTTATCAATAATGCTCTGGCCTAGCGCAGCCATTTCGGTGCTGCTTAAGTATTTGTTGATGAACTCATCTACTTCATCGCTATCTAGGCTCGCTTGAAGGTCTGCACGACTAAAGCCGAAATCAGCGCGGCGAGTGTTAAAACGAGTACGGCAATTAAGCAAAGCTTCGGCGGTGAATTGAAGTGCCATTTTTTCTTCAACGCGAAGCTCGTCGCCAGCACCTTTTTGAGTGCGAACATCTTGGCTGTAATCCAAGTAAATCGCAGCAGCTTGTAATTCTGCGGCACAGTAGGCCACTTCGTAACTCGCTAATTGATTTTCGTCGAGTAACTTGCCAGAAACTCTTTCTCCAGAAAGGCAGTTCTTTTTCAAGTTACTAAGGGCGTGGTTAAGAATGGTTTGACCCGAGTCGATCAGGCTTTTCGCTTGCTCAATGGCTGACATGCTTTACTCCATTTAACAGCAGAAGGCGCTATCACTCTTTCGATTTATTATCCCGAGCGCGCCTTCTGTTTTTGTTACGCGGCCTTTGTTACCAGACTAAAGCCGCGCATTTGTTTAAGTCGAACTTTTATTGGCTAGAAGCAGGTTATGGGAATTAACCGGCTCGATTGCTAACGATATGAACGAATGAACGAGACTTAAGTTCATCCATAGTGATACCGGTAGCAACGGCTTCTTCTTCAGTGATTGCACCACATGCGATACCACGAAGGAAGAAGTTCAATAGTCCTTGGCCAGTCGCTGCATCGTCAAAAGTGTTTCCAACTAGCGTTGCTTGCGCTGCTTTATTGATAAATGCTGACAAGCGCGCTGATGCATCTGGTAGGCCTTCCAAGAAGAACGAATAAACCGCGGCGTAACGAATAGGTAGCTGTGCAGGGTTTAAGTCCCAACCTTGGTAATAAGCGTGCTTTAGAGAATGCATGATGTTTTCAAAATGCAATTTCCACGCGGCGTGAATAACCCGTGAATTTTCTAAAATTTGGTCATTAGTTAGCTGGCCATCTTTTGGCGCTTTGTGTGGGCCTATCGGCATAACCGTAGTTGCACCATCACTAATAGTCACACCTGTTCCAGCCATAGAAACTTGCAGTACGTGTCGTGCAAAATCTGAAGCAGGGTGGGTGTGGGTTTGATACGCAGCAGTGATGTTACAAGTTGCTGTGTAATCATAAGTTCCAAAGATCGCTGAGCGGCAACGACCATTTGCTGCTTGAACCAAGGAATAAACTTGGTTTGAACCGTCTTTATCGATGATCGATTGTGTGGTTTCAATCATGATCTCTAGTTTAAGAGATCCTGCTGCATAGCCACACTTCTCTTCGATAATGTCTAGCAATTTAGCTAGCGCTTCAACTTGCTCAGGGTGAGTTACTTTTGGCAGGGTGATAACGAAGTTATCAGGAAGCTGACCGCCTTTTAGTTCGGCAAGGCGTGTCAAAAATAAGTCTAGGGTGCGTACAGAGCGCTGACGGCATTCTTCGGTGAAGGTTTTAATGCGAATACCAATAAAAGGCGGAAGGTTGCCTTCATCAATACCTTTAGCGACTTCTTCTGCGCAACGGACAGCATCGGCATCTTCTTCTTCGTCTGGGCGGTTACCGTAACCATCTTCGAAGTCGATACGGTTATCTTCGATCGGTTCGCGCTCCAGCTTGGCTAGGATACGCTCGTAAACAGTGTAAGCTAACCATGCTGCTGGGTTTGTAGTTTTCATGCCGGTGGGATCTGCGGCACAGGCTTTT
The DNA here is from genome assembly GCA_022361455.1 of Pseudomonadales bacterium. Classification (GTDB taxonomy): domain Bacteria; phylum Pseudomonadota; class Gammaproteobacteria; order Pseudomonadales; family Ketobacteraceae. The sequence continues at coordinate 5,629 of JAKSAW010000477.1, forward strand.
TCTAGTTCAGCAATTTCAAAGCTGCTTTCAGGAAGAGATTCAGAACCAGTTAAACCAACAATTTTTGCCAATGATACAAAGTTTGGTGCGTAGGTATTCAGGTTACGAACCGCCAGGCTTCCTAACTTTTGGGCTGAACCTGCTTTAAAAAGATTGGCACCACCATAGACAGTGTGCACTTGTTGGCGATCAGAGGAATCACCTGGGTAGAAATCGGAGTGAACTTTATTAGACTCTTCTAGAGCTGCAAGAATCGGTTGTGTTTCATTATCAGTAAGTGTCAATTTCATCGGTTTACCCGTGTCCTCTTTCGGCTATGTCGACTATTTCAATCATTCATCTTCTGGCGACAGAACTACGTGTGACCAAGGATTCTTGACTACGCAGTTTCGTCTAAGCCGCTAGCACCATAATATTGGCCCCAGCGCAGAACTTGGAATTTTGAGGGCCAATATTTTAACGGCGACAAGGCTTTAATGATAGCTAGTCGAGTGGATTACGGGTCACTTTAGTCACTTTTTCGTTTAGCTCTGTTCATAACTTGGTCAGCGAGTGGGGCTAATAGGTCGAAGTGGGCGTCTAAATCGCCATTTTTAAGTTGGTAGGCTTGCTTTGCTTTTTCATGAGGCATTACCAGATAGACATTGTTGATCACCGCGTCATAGATCTCATTGGCAATGTCTGCGGCACTTAATTCCGATGAGTTTTCCATGAGTTTATTCATGGCGATCTCGGTGCCTTTGTCTGGGGTTCGCATAGATTCACCCAGATTCGTTTTAAAGAATGAGGGGGTAACGCAGGTTACCTTAATGTTGTGGGGTTTGAGCTCAACTTTAAGAGACTCCGATAGTGAAATAACAGCAGCTTTGGAGACGTTGTAGTTGCTCATGCCTGGCGGATTGATGATGCCAGCCATGGAGGCAATGTTAACGATATGCCCCTGTTTGTTCTCGATCATTGCGGGCACGGCAGCTTGGCAGCCATATAAAACACCATAGAAGTTAATGCCCATGATCCATTTCCAATCCTGTGCCGACA
>JAKSAW010000742.1 GCA_022361455.1 Pseudomonadales bacterium
CTGCCCGAATAGCTTCTTTGATAGACTTCTAAGCTCCTAGATAGTACTGACTGCATTTCATAGTATGATAAATAGGGGTTATTGAAACTATCTTTTGTAAATTCCTTCGCATCATAAGCAACAAATTGAAAGCCTGTGCCATCAGGATCAAATATTTGACTGCAACATGTACTATACAATGTTCCGCCTTCACCAACTTTCATAGCATAGCTTATGCCAATAAATGCTTCGTCTTCATTGAGGTGGTTTAACTTCCACGGAACACCACCAGATTTTGCGTAAAGTGCAACACTCAATCCCCACATAACATTCGCTCTACAGGACCGATCAAGAGCCTTTTGCGTAACAATCTGGATTGGTAGCCCAGTCAAAGCACATACAGCTTTTAGGTAATGATGGAGGTCAAAATTTTCTCCCTCAAAACAATTATTCCAGTCATCTGGTAAAAATATTAATGCCACATCAAATTCACTTTTTCTTAACCTCAAAGGAGAAACTGAGTCAAAAAGCTGCTTAGCAAGATCGAGTTTTTGTTGATTTTTAGCTAACTCATATAACTTTTCAGGAAGAGAGATCTTGTGATTATCTTGCACCTTGTTAACCGGAATTCTAAAAACTTTCTGAAAGCCAGGATAATCTGGATAATAGTTTTTTGCCTCCCTTGGACTAAAAGCACCACTCAATTCATTAACGAGCACTTCCAGCTTTGGCATTTCTTTTTGTGGCGATACTAAAGCCAATCGCAATTGGCTCGGAGAATAAAATATAGAGCTATAAGGCCCGCCATTGATTAAACCAACAAGCGGATGTTTGCCCGAGACGCCATTAGCAAATAATAACTCGGGTTCAGGAATAGTAGAATATCCGCTTAAAGCACTGAATGAAGCGTTCATACGCGAGACCTTTTGGAGTATGCAGTCCGCTTATGAAGTACGAAGATAGGATTTTCATCAGGATCTCCATCTTTAAAGGGCGTAACTTTTATTTCAGCCTGGTCATCAAATAAAATACCTATCCAGGCATCCAACAACTGATTATATTTGTTGTTATACCTATCACTCTTCCGGTCATCTAGAAATTGAACAGCAAGCCTTCTTGCTCGAATTGGCCAAACCCAAATATCAGGTTCGATTAAAACCCACATTCGGCCTCCCTTCACATCAATAGACAGCTTTAGTCCTTCTGACCAAGATACTTGTTGTGAATTCGGAAACACTTCCGTAGCCTCTGTATATAAACCTAAAATATCACCTGACTCTTTTCCAACAATATCAAATAGCGGATTCAGCTTAGTTTTATCTTCCGCATGAGGATCAGCAATTAACCATGCAGTGTGTCTTGAATAGCGTGATAATAAAGGCAAACCCTTAGACAAGGCCCTACTAAGGGCATCTTCATAAAAGCCTTTCAAAAATTCACCTTCTGAAATACTAAACTTTGATGGTATATCTACACGTTGAATATTATTGCAAAGTGTACCGAAGCCTTTTTGAACTAACTGTTCTTTGCCCCAGCAATAGTATGGTCTAGTCCTTGAGGTGATTACTGAGTCCATATAGTTGTGTTCAACTTGCCTAATGCTATCTCTTTCAGTTGTTTCTCTAAATTCCAGCTCAATGCAGCTAGTTGGATGTTTGGTTACAGGAAGCGCGTTCAACCTTAATAAGGGTATTCCATCACCTGGTTCGGGCAACTGCAAATCGATCTTAGAACAATCTGTTTTTTGTACCTTTGAGCTTATATCATGAGGCTTATTGTCAATATTTCTCCACAAACGAAGAAGGAAAGCATCGAAGGTTTCAATTTGAATATAGTCTGCATTAATTCCTTTTTTCTGCGCTGCTGTTAGTAGCCGTTTTACTGTAGGCGGAGCCTCAAAACCTTTAACGCCCAGCCAATAAAGGCCATTTGGAAATGGATTGTTTGATTCAAGCACTTGATAAAACAGATCCATGATACTTTTATCTCTTCCGCTATAACCAGCAACGATAAAACCAAAACGATTACAAGAATTAATCAAACAATTTGCCAAATCTTTATTCTGTGTGGCTAAGTCTACGCTAAGATTTTTAATGCTTTCGTATCTGAAATCACCATGCAGCTTGCAGTAAATTGGAAATTCCTCATTATTGAATGCGCTATTTATAGACTGCGAGCCTTCCAGATGGTACGCCGCAATAGATTTTCCACTAACTTCAGCAACAGCTTTTTCAACAACAGAGTCAAAATTTGTAGTAAATGCGACTTTAATCAAATCCATTGCTATCAGTGCGCCAAAAACTCTATTTCCAATAGATAGCCTTAAATTATCCTCTTTCAAAATTGCATTTATAAATCGCCTCTGTCTCTCTCTATCATCCCCAAATATTTTTTCGAAATAGGTTGTGTATTCCTCATCAGACCACTTCTCTGGAAACCCCTTTGAATCCATATACGATTGGATAATCTCCCTGACTCGGGGGTTTTGAATGTCGTGGCGAGAAATTTCTTGGTTTTCTTGTGAGCAATAGTAACGACGTTTCATATACCAGATAACATCGTCAGCTGTAGGTAAACCAGACGATCGAGACGCACCAGCCCCAAGAAACCATGCAAAGTTTTGTGGCCTGGAAGAGAATAAGTCAGTTAACCCCTGCTGATTCACAAACTATCCTATTTTAGTGAAATATTCTGATGTATTGTAAAAA
>JAKSAW010000551.1 GCA_022361455.1 Pseudomonadales bacterium
AGATCTTTATAACGATCATAATCCTCTTCCAGCTCTTTATAAATCCATTTGGTATGCGCCTCCATATCAACGTAGATCCTAGTCCTATCGACTACTCTTTTACCTTCTTCCATCGAAAGCTCATCAATTATATTCTCGATTTCTGAGAGGTAGTCCTCTTTTTTAGTCGGCATAAGTTTTGTTAGCAACTGACAAATATTTTGCCTCTCTATTAATACATCTTTAGTACCTTCTAAAGACGGAATATTGTCAATAATCTGAGGTGTACAGATGTACGCTAAGAAAAAAGACAGCTTTTCAGGGTCGTCTTTAAGCTCAGTATCAATGAGTTCAGAGGGTTTCCGAATGCTAAAGTTTCGCATCGACTTTTTAACGGAATGCCTTAGATAGGATAGCAGCTTCCCGTTATCGGTCTTAACCCATGCAACAAAAATTGCAATTGACGCATTTAGATTTTTGTCACCTATCGAAAAATCCTCTGGATAGTTGTAGTCTTTAATATGCTCTTCAAACCTAGCTATTTCTAGAATGTCTTCGCTATAGGGGACAGTTTCATTCAACAGGCTGATGACCTGCTTTCGCTCACCCTCAATACCTAAGATATGAAGCTTTAACTGACACATAAGTAATCTACATGGTAGTGGGACACTTGATGAAATAGTCTTAGGCAGCAGTTTTAGAGCCTGATGAAATTTCCGTTGTGATAACAAGCTGGAGCAATTGAGAACTATCTGCCAAGGTAGGAGATATTGGTTAGTCACATTAAGGTGTTTTGACCAGAACTTAGCAGTTGTTGTTTCGAGATCAATCGAGCCTTTAGAAGGTTCGTCGTTATCTGGATTTATATCTTCTATACCATAAAAACTGCTATACAAACCAACGGAACTCAAGCTCCAGAGGTCTTGATAAGATTTATCAAGCTTAAGGAAAATAGAAATAAATTCAGTAACTCCAGCATAAAGAGTCAAACCTGAATAATTCGCACATAACTTAATTAATAATATTATGTCAGACAACATATCTGGTCCCGAAAAAGCCATCGCTATTAATCGAGGTAAATTATGTGGTTGATAGTTGCTAACAGCACGTTTTTCCCCAGCCATACAGAGGTATAAACCAATATATATGTGGTCCCAGACATCAACATTTTCTTTTAGATTTTCTTTGTATATTCGATATACCTCTAAACAAGAACCAGAATTGTTAGCCAAAATCTTGTTTGACAGACTTGTTGGCCTTTGTTTCAAGGCTCCAGGACTGTAGCGCCCCGTAGAATGAAGGATGATTTTAATTATCCTACTGTCATTAATAGTATTAAATTTACTAAGAGTTTCTACGGCA
>JAKSAW010000860.1 GCA_022361455.1 Pseudomonadales bacterium
ATTGCCATGGCAATTACCGGTTCTGTTGAGTCTTGCTCGATAGCAAAAATCGGCGAAGGTGAGAAGAATGATTACAAGCTTCATAGCCAGAAAAAATGTTGATGATCGGGCGAAGACAGTTTTTGCCATATGTCTTTCTATGGCGACATTTCCTGGGCAGGCACTAGCCTTGCAGGCAATGAACGATTCCCAGCTATCGGGTATTACCGGACAGGACGGGCTGACGGTTACTCTGAATACTGACCAGTTGGCGATGGAAAACCTGAATGTTGAGCTGAACTCGGCCACGCCTGGTGACACGGCTTATTTGTCTGCGAGCGGTGTTGATTTTACACCTGTAAATACGGCGGGCGCGCTCGATACCAACCCCATTGATTTTACGACTACCCTGGATGTCGGCTCGGACACTGCGGGTGACCCCTTTTTGAGTGTCGGGCTTGATCTTTCACGGACACGCTTGATGGTCGACAACTTCACTGTGGGTGACGGTGAGCCCACAGAGGCAGCGTTGGCGGCAAATGCCAGCAGTTTTGGTGAGTTGGCCATGGATGCCAGTGCCAAACTGGATTATGTCAATCGTGGGCTATTTAGCGCAGCAACCAGCGATGCTTATTTGTATGGTGAACTGACCGATTTTAACCTTTACTACCGACAAATTAATGATGTTAATGCGCCGTATTTTGTGGGTACCGGTGGTACGGCTTTGTGGCGGGTTAACGATGGCAGTATCGGCATTAAGCATCATCAGACAGGTGATTACATTGCAGATTTGCTGGGGCATGACGTATACAGCATGCACACAAGCAGTGACTTCATCGATTTGCAGTTGGACTACAATCTTGGATTCAAGCCTGGTAACGGCAGTAGTCTGCGAATGACACCGGATGGCGCAACTGGGATGATGCGTTTTGGCTGGACCGGTACGTTTTATAACACTGAACTGGACTTTTCAACGAGGCTTTTGGATGATTCCTCGGGACTGCTTATGTCGAGCCGTACTAACTATCTGCGAGCTGATGGCGGTACGTCTGCTAATCTGACCCCGCTTGCTGGCGCAGTGCCAAGTACCAGCTCGGCGTTTCGTTGGATATTCGGTAATGCAGAGGAAATTCCGGATGCTTGGGGCGCTCCGGCAGCCAGTAACCGCTATGCGACACTGATGTTGAGTGACTGGCGCAACATGTATGACAACACCGGTACGCCGTTGCCTTATGGCCATGATTTTCCTTACATCGCACTCGGTGTGGTTGATGGTAATACCAATACGGGTTATGGGGACCTGTGTTGGGGGGCGCGTGGTTCCGGGTTGTCGGGTGGAGGTTGTGGTGCCCCGGATGACGATGCGTTATACGATTATGAGACGCTGGGCTTTACTGTAAATCGCCCGGCGCTTGGGGTATCTATTCGCCAAGGGAATTTACTGTCATATGCTGAAACGATTGATGTCTATGACGGCAGTGATATAACCCAACCCTTTGATGTTGATGAGGCTCA
>JAKSAW010000862.1 GCA_022361455.1 Pseudomonadales bacterium
TCAAACAAATCAGAGGTAGTTGTTGGTTTTCTGAAATAGGCGTTAAAACCTAAGGACGCAAAGTACTTAGCATCACCGCGGTTCGCAATTGAGGTCATCATCACTAATTTAAGATCATTAAATTTAGGATTGTACCTGATCTTTTGCGCCAACATGGCACCATCCATTTCAGGCATTTGCATATCTAAAAATGCCACTTTGAAAAGCTCGCCTGCTTGGGCGAGGTTTTCATCTAAATGGTGAAGGGCATCAAAACCATTTGCAGCCTCCGTTACTTTAGCACCCCATAATTCAAGTTGACGCCGCAAAACTGCTAGATTGGTATGATTGTCGTCGACAATAAGAATGGGTACATCAGCGACGTCCACATTAGGTATCAAGCGTTGCGACTTATCACTCTTTTCTAAGAGCACATTGAATTCAAAGCAACTTCCCTCACCCACACTACTAGAAACTTTTACTCCACCACCCATAAGCTCGGATAGCTGTTTAACAATGGACAAGCCAAGCCCGGTACCACCATATTTTCGGGTGGTAGATGCATCAACCTGTTGGAAAGAGTTAAATATTACATCAACCTTTTCTTGGTCAATTCCGATACCGGTATCGGTCACCGAACAGGTTAAGCGTGTTTTGTTTGCAGCTTCATCAATCAGTGAAGCTTTAATAATAATTTCGCCATCATGGGTGAATTTAATGGCATTACCAACTAAATTCGTCAGTATTTGGCGGATACGACTGGGATCGCCTTTAACCATTGAATGCCGGACTTCAATCACATCCAATACTAATTCTAAGCCATTTTCTTCTGCTCGCTGGGCCATTGCTTCTGTAAATTCGCCAAGCATGCTAACAAGATTGAAATCCAATATTTCCAAGTCAAGTTTCCCAGCTTCAACTTTAGAAAAATCAAGAATATCATTAATCAACGTTAGCAATGATTCAGCACTAGTAAGTGCTAGCTTGGTTTGGTGCTGCTGCTCCTTATTTAAGGGGCTTCGCATTAATAGCCCTAGCATGCCCAATACGCCATTCATCGGTGTACGTATTTCGTGGCTCATGCTCGCCAAGAACTCACTCTTAATCTTGACTGCTGTTTCGGCCTCTTCTTTGGCTTTTACAAGCGCTTGTTCACTTCGTTTGCGTTCTGAAATATCAACCTGCGTTCCAATCATTCGAATGGGCTGACTATTATGATCCCACTCTACTACCTTTCCTGTATCTAAAACCCAGATCCAGTTACCCTGTTTATCCCTTTTGCGAGTTTCACATTGAAACAGTTCCGATTGACGTGCCCAGTTTTGTTGTAAAATCTTCTCAGTTTTACCGCGATCATATGGGTGAACACGATCAAACCAAGTATCAATATTAGCAGGCATTAACTCCATTGAGCCGTAGCCTAATATATCACCCCAGCGATCGTTAAAAGTGGCCTCTCCACTGCGTACTTGCCAATCCCATACGCCTACTGCAGTGCTATCAATAACAAGCTCTAACTGTTTGGCATTTTCCTCTAGGTCTAGCAAAGCTTGCTTGGTTTTCTCGTTACTTAACTCCAACTGTGATTCATACTGCTTTCGTGCTTCAATCATATGATTTAACGACTCAGCAAGAGTCGCTATCTCATTATTCGCACTGATATCCACATGTTCATTTAAATTACCTTTAGCGGCAGACTCACTAAAATCTGATAATAGGAGGATTGGGTCGGTTATTTTCTTTGCTAATAGGCGCGAGAAGAAGTAAACCATGAAAAGAGTGACTATTAGTAAAACTGACACAAGTTGAGCTAAATAGTCTGCTGATGCAAGAGCTACATCTCGATTAATTTCGCTTATCAAAACCCATTGAACATTAAAAATGTTAATGCTTTGATGAAGCCCAATAACTCTTTCGCCTTCAGGATCCAGGTAATGAATCGATTTTTCTTGCACCTGTTCTTTCTCTAATTGATTGAGGTGCTCTTCTTTCCACAACTCAAACTGCCTAGTATTAATCTTACGATTGAGAATTTCTGATTCATCACCTTTAAAGGACGAACGCAGATAACCATCGCTCCCTACTAAATAATGTGTAGTCTCGGCACTTTGGTCATAAGCCAACAGCTGAGCAATGCGATCAATACGAAACTGCAGCGCAAAAACGCCCATCATATCCCCGCTTTTATCCACTAGAGGAGCAGTAAGAAAACCAGACAGTAGATCTTGAGAGGGCCCGTACCGCTCAAAATCAGAGAAGGACACTTCTCCAGTTTCCAGCGTTCTTCGAAAGCTATTAGCAAACAGTGTTTGGCTGTAAGTGCCGGTTATTAGATTAGTACCTAAGTCATCCTCTCTGGCCAGCGTAAATAAAATATTACCTTTTTGGTCTATTAAGAAAAGGTCATAAATATAATCGTAGCTCAAAAGAACATTTTGTAACTCATGCCTTCTTGGCTCAGTTCTTAATTCCCAGTCATAGGTTTCAGTGTAATCTTGAAGTGCTGCACCACTTTGTTTAAGGCCTTGGATTAATACCTCAAGCATTTCTGTATTAAATGGGCTATCAGCTTGTTTTTGCACATCCATATAGCGATAGTCAAACCAGTTTTTTATAAACTTGACCTTTTCTACAGCGGTTTCTTCTAACTTTTGTGAAGCTGCACTATTTAAGCTCTTATCTGCTTCGTAATAACTTAGCCCTGAAACTATCAACAGCGGAATCAAGGCTAATGAAAGAAACAAATAGGTAATTTGGTTTTCTATGGAGCCTTGCTTCATTTTTGCAAAGCCTCGACAGAAAAAGTCGAAGGCCGAATGTCTTCAAACCTCGGGTCGGCAAAGTTTTTTACATTGATTGGGTTTTTAAGAATACCTCCTTTAAGAGCAAACCCCATTATGTGAGACAAACCAGGTTTATCGATATTTAAGTCTTTATAGTTTATGACATTCAACTCAGGGTTTAGACTAGCTCTTATAGCAGCTTCGGTATGCAGAGGAATATGCTTTCTTATTAGCCTGATAAGAGCATCTAGTTGTTCACCGCCTCCATAACGGGCCTGCTCGATAACTTCACCAGCCTGATGTATAGCGGCCACCACCTCTTTAACGGCTTCAGGCCGTCTATCCAATATCTTATCGGTTGCAACAATAAGACATTCGACATGCCCTTTAGGCCACTTAATCACATCCTTTGAGTACCAGGCCACCTTCCCGTAACCTTGTGTTTCGACGACGTCCGCCCATGGTAATGATTGCTCAAAGGCAGCGGGAATTGCTCTGGTATTTTTCGATTTAATAAACAATGGCGCTTTGGGTGGAGCCAATGGCAAAGCTAAGACTTCACCCGGTGCATTGGGTAATAATGCAAGCCCAAGATTTTGTTCACTTAAGTATTTATACAGTACCACCGTATGGGTTGATAAAAGATGCGGAACACCGACATAGGTAGCTTTGTTATATTTTGCGTAAAAATGCCTTAGGGCATCGCCCAGCTCTCTATTTGGTATACGTTCCTTCCTTTTCAAAGGAACCCGGACATGTTCATTAATCACCTCATTAATTGCCAGTGCATTACCGTCTCTATGCATTAATCCCACCCATCGGAAATTCTCTTTGCGGTGGAACATATCCATAGCTAACGGACTCATAAGAAACGCCATTTGAGAATACCCGGTTTCAAAATAGGATCTCAGTAAGTCCCAGTTCTTCATTTGGGTTAATCTAAAATCTGCATGCTTCATCTGATCTCGAAACAATTCATAAGCAATAATTGCTGCGTAATGGTCTGCAAGTGGGATGTAAAGAGCTTGAATGAGTTGTTTAGGAGGTGGTTTTTTCAGTAACAGCTCATTATTCACTGCACCACTGTTCGCTGCGAATAACAGTAGAGAAAAAACGCATGATACTTTTATGTATTGCTTTAATCGTTTGAGAAAACAACCAAGCACGTTGTTGATCATGTGATTTGGGAGCCCAAAATAGATTGGCTAAGCATTTGTTAAGCATAGACAATTTTAGTGGAGTAAAAGGTAATAACCGTTAGAGGAGTCTTTTTTCTGAGCCATAGAACCTGTTCCCCCAACACTAATAACCAACCAGCATAAAAAACACCTTTATCATATCTTCGGTGCATAACCGAAAAATATTACAAAATCGTTACAATACTGATATATACAACGGCCTAACTCTATCTGTATAAAAAGCATACGCAACAAAAATGAGAAAAAGCGTATGAGAACAACAAAACTTGTCATTGGTCTATTGGCATCAACTCTACTGTCGGGCTGCTATCAGCAAATACAACAGTATGAGGACTCATGGGAACACAATGCTCATGCGCTTCAAAGACAACTAGACGCTAACCAACCTCTAGTAAGAAGTACTTTTTTTGGTACTCATAACTCGTATAACGCATCTAGCTATACCACCACACAGCGCTATATCGATCCAAATCAGTCCTATGGCATTAAAGACCAGTTGAGAATGGACATTCGTGCTTTAGAGTTGGACGTCCACAGTTTTTTCTCATTCAACGAAGACACAGAAACCTTCGAACCTGCCCTTAAACTCTGTCATGGCATGGGCAATCATTTAGGTTGTAGTCCCTGGGATCTAAGCTTTAGAGAAGGTTTGCTAGAAGTATCTGATTGGTTATCTGAACCAGACAATCAAAATGAAGTGCTGTTGATTTACATCGAGGATCATATTGGCATTGGTGATTATCAAAAAGCAATAGCGGTTATAGAAGAGACCATTGGTGAATATGTGTATCGACCAGAAGGCTCTGGCTGTGATTACATCCCGGCAGAAACAACTCGTAATACCATTATAGGGTCCGGAAAAAACATCATCTTAATTTCTGATGGATGCAACAATGCTGGCTTTAATCTATGGGTGCATGGCGGTTTTGAAAATGGGCCTAGAGGCTATCCAACCGCGAATGTAGACAATCTATTAGCATCCAGTGAATGCATTGATAATAAGTTTTCCCGCAGCCAAATTGAGAATCAATTTATTCGCTTACAAGAAGATCGCACCATCTTATCGAACTTAGCAGGTGTGGCGGCGGAAAAAGTAACTCCCGATGTTGTTAGACAGCTAACGGCTTGTGAGATTAACTTAATAGGGATGGATAAATTAAAACCCTTTGACGGTCGCCTGACTGCAGCCATTTGGAGCTGGGATTCCGATCAACCCGCAACAAATAGCTCAGCTGCCTGCGCAGTGCACAATGATAACAACCGCTTTGAAACTGAGGATTGCGATGAACAACGTCATTTTGCTTGTCAGGATCCAAACACAGAGCAATGGTTTATTAGTGAAATTAGCGGAAGTTGGTCCGATGGTGAGGCAGCCTGCGAAGCACTTGGGTTAAACTTTACTGTGCCAAAAAGCGGATACGACAACCAACAATTAGCTCAAGTTAAAAACGATGATAACCAATCGGATATCTGGCTCGGTTACAAGACAGAGGATGGAGCGCTTTGGCAGGTATTTTAGATCTATTGTTGGCGTATACCATCAAGAATGGCTAACGCAGTTTCCACGGCATAATTCGGAAATTTTACCCGATCCGGGGCAACAACTAATGCAGAACAAATGCCGTCGAATACTCCCATAAATCCTGTAGCAATTGCATAGGGGTCTACAGAAGACTTGAACTCTCCATTATCAATGCCTTTTTGGATAACTAAGGCGATATAGTCCTGAAAATGACAATACTGCAGTTCAAACTGTTGTCTAATCGACTCAATAGTTGTGGCATGAGCAAAGAAATCCATCATTAGCTGGTTGAGTTCACCAACTCTCTCAAGGATCTCCTCGCGTTCCGTCAAGAAATGACGCATCTGTTCGTAGGCGTTCAAATCGTGGATAGTAGCTTCGCTAATATCTGTAACATGCTGCTCAAAAAAGTAGTTAAGTACACCGATCAATAAATCTTCTTTACTCTTAAAATGGTGGTAAACCCCACCCTTACTCAAGCCAGAAGATTTAATAAAATCATTCATGCTGCTGGCCGCAACGCCTTTTTCCTTGAGAACAGCAATTGATCCTTCAATGATCTGCTGTTTACGTTGCTCGTTTTTTTGCTCTCTTTCGTTTGCTTCCGCCATGTTGCTCGCTTGACCAATTGCTTGCCATTACGCCTCGCAATTTAGCACGCAGACCATATGGTTGGCAAAGTTTGAAGCACCGACCTAAACTGTTTAGCCTAATGAATCGGGGGCTCCAACCAAACTCGCTTGTGATCAATACGAAATTCTAGTTCTGAATGGGATATCTCTTTATTCAGATGAGGTAACGATATGCAGCCGTGCTGAGTCGCACCGGGGGCAAGGATTTTATCCTCCGTAACTTCATTTCCATAGGATTTGGATACTGGGCTGCTGTATCCGATACGGTAAACGGTGTAGCGAAAATAGACTCGATACACCGTCTCCTCGGAGAGGTTCTCAACCTGGTATTTTAAGATTTTAGGAGGTTGGCAAATGTCAGAATCCACTACCAAGGAAACCCCAACCGAGTCTTTGGTTCGTTGCTCCGCAGAATCGGTCATGTAGATAAGCCCTATAATCGTTGCAACTAATACAGCAGCTCCACCCAATCCGATCGCAGCTTTGCGGGGCACTAAAATGATGATAACGGCTAAAGCCACAACAAAAAGAATAATATAAACCATAGAATGCTGCTCACCCTGCTGTGTTCAAGAACGGCAAGAATAACATGAAAGCTAGATTAGTAAGCCTAATTAGAAACTGTCTGGAATTTAAACCAGAGTTTTGTGGTAATGTTGATGGTAATTTTACACTTAAACAAATGCTGAACTGCCAGTACAATAACCTGCTTTCATGGTAGGCGAAAAAGGATAATAAGACATGAAAGCATCTAGTTTCCTCAAACAGATGACTAGTGTTAGCAATGCGAGCAAGGTCAATAACACAGCTTTGATCAATCTTACAGCCAAGCTTTGGCTGGCTGTGGCTGTTTTATTTTTAAGCGCATGCGCATCCACACCACCTGCAGATGATCCAAAACCAGTACAAGCACCCACCAAAGTCGATACTCAAGCAAAAGCAACAAGCCCTGCCCCAGATGCCAAGAAAAACGCGAGTATCAGCGCTGGGCAAACGCAATCTAAAGCAGAAGCTAAATCGCCCCCCCTAGTCGCTAAAGTAAAATCCACGGAAACGACGAATAAACAAGCTGCAGTAAAATCTAAATCAACAGCTAGCAAAAAAAACAAGTCTACAAAAAATGAAACTATTGCGCATAAAACGGTAGCGACCAAAAAATATCAACCTACGGCAACTGTGAAACCCAAGAAACATACAACTACTAAGAAGCCTGTCGTTAAAACCAATACAGTTAAAACTTCACCAACCAAAAAGCCTTCGACAATTAAAGCCAGCCCGAAGGTAACAACGACCAGGACTAAGCCAACATTACCTAAACAGCAGATAGATAAAAGCAAACTAGAAACAAAGCAGATTGACTCAACGCTGACCAAAGTAACAACCAAGCACCAATCCATTTCAATACCAGCGATCACGTTGGATTTATTACCGCTTCAAATTGGTGATTGGACAATTGATCGATCCAAGAAAAAGCCTGAGCAATGCAGTATCACTTCAACCACAACAAAATTAGAAGATGGGGCTGGCGGTACACCAGTAACCATCATTGTCGATCGACCTGCTGTGATCATCAAAACAAAGTCAGACATAGACCTTAGCTACACGTCTAGTCAACTAAAGCTAGACGATACATCATTTAAATACGACAGCGTAATTGCTGTTACATCAGCACAAATAAAAACCAATTATGTTGCCGTGATAGATGCGCTAAAAAGCGCTAATATAGCAATTGTTGAACTTGGCTTCTGGCCATCCTGGCCACAAACTCAAACCTATCAAGCCACTATTCCAAATAGGGGTTTTGCCAGCGCCTACGGTGCATTGGAGCAATGTGACAAAGTGTTATAGTCATCGCAATAGGTGTCGGTTTTATGAGCGAAGCTTTCTAAATAACCCACAATAAGATAATCCAGATAAATTTTTAAACTCACTCGCGGGAGATTACCACATGGGCCTTAGGCTTAAATTTAACTTAGTTTTATTGCTTACCTGCCTAGCAGGGTTGGGCTTGGCTGGTTACTTTAGCCACGAAATCCTTCAAAAAAATGCCCGCGACGAAGTCTTAGATGTGGCAGGCATAATGATGGAAAGTGCTATCGCTGTTCGCGGCTACACTGTCAATGAAGTTGCCCCCCTGCTTAAAGTACAACAGCGCAGAAGCTTTATTTCCCAGACAGTTCCTGCATATGCAGCCATGCAATACGTTAACCGGCTACAAGACAAACATCCAGAATACAGCTATAAAGAAGCGACCTTGAATCCGACAAACCCTGCAAACCGAGCAACAGAATGGGAAAGCGATATAGTCAGCTACTTCCGCAATCATGACGAGAAAAAGCAACTCATTGGTGAACGAGAAACACCAACTGGAAGGCACCTGTATATGGGGCGACCTATCAAGATATCGAATCCAGCCTGTTTGGCTTGTCATGGTTTACCTAGCGAGGCACCGGCAACGCTAATCGCCACCTATGGCGACAGTAATGGCTTTGGTTGGAAACACAACGAAGTGGTGGGGGCGCAAATCGTATCAGTACCCATGTCACTGCCTCTTGAGCGCGCTGAGAAAACCTTCACAACTTTTATGGCAGCACTGGTAGGCATATTCGCTATCACTGCAGTTATACTTAACGCCATGCTACACTTCATTGTGATCAAGCCCGTTCGAGCTATGTCATCTAAAGCCGATGAGATTAGTATGGGCGATTTACAAGTTGAAGAACTGGAAGTCTCCGGAAACGATGAAATGGCATCCCTAGGAAGATCCTTCAACCGCATGCATCGAAGCTTAAGTAATGCCGTTAAGATGCTTGATGAAACCATGGACGATTGACCGTTAACAGTTAGGTAAGCAAATAACTTTGAGCGCAACCAACGAATTTCCAACAGAAATTTCTAAATACACCATCGACAAGGTATTAGGCCAAGGTGCGATGGGTGTGGTCTATAAAGGGCTAGACCCTCAGATTGAACGCCCGGTTGCGATCAAAGTGCTTCACGAACATCTCCGCCAAGGAGACCATGGCAAAGATCTTGAAAGCCGCTTTATGCAAGAAGCCAAAGCGGCTGCAAGATGTCTACATCCTAATATCGTCACTATATTCGATTTCGGCGCTGCCGAAGGCCAACACTTTATCGTGATGGAGTATGTTGAAGGTATTGAATTAAAAGCGCATCTGAAAGCCGATACACCTATCTCTCTGGCCTCTGCAGTAGACATTACTATTCAGATTCTTGAGGCTCTCTCCCATGCTCACAGCAAGGGCATTGTGCATCGTGACATTAAGCCTGCGAATATTATTCTCCTTGAAGATGGTGCAGTGAAGGTGTCTGACTTCGGCGTGGCTAGATTGGATACCTCAGATTTAACCAGTACGGGATTCATGATCGGTACGCCCAATTACATGTCTCCGGAGGGGCTACAGGGACAAACGGTCGATGCACGCTCTGATATCTATAGTGTTGGCGTGTTATTTTATGAGTTGCTCACCCGACGGAGACCGCTAAAAGGGGTTAGCCTGGATGAATCCATACAACAAATTGATATGGAGCCCCATCTTTCAGTTCAGAACATACAATCAATAAAGCCAATATTGCTTCGAGCTTTACAACCGCTAGCAGAAGTCCGATTTCAAAATGCTGCAGATTTCATTGGCAAGCTTAAGTCCATTGAAGATATGGATTTAACGGAGGCGCAAACCGCGTTCTTCCCTGCTCCCAATGATTATTCAGCGGCAACTCAAATCGCAGAGCCAGTAACGCCATCAGCAACTAGTAGCCAATGGAACGATGATGTTCTTACGTCAATCGAACAAACACTGGCTAAATTTGTTGGACCAATGGCAAGAGTGCTTGTAAAGAAAAGCAGTTCAAAGAGTGATTCAATTGAAGAGCTATCTGCCAAATTGGCTCTACATATCCCTAACGATCAAGAACGGAATCAGTTCCTAGAAAAATTAGGCCGCTCAGGTATTTCAAAAGCAGTGCCCCTTTCAAATACTACACGTAACAAAAGCATCTTCACTCAAATCAATTCAAATAGCGACGCAAGCAAAGCGAACGCTAGCTTAAGCCTTAGTATCGCTGATGTGAGCGACGAGAAATTACAGCAATTGGCCAAAATGATGGCCTTTTACGTAGGTCCGTTAGCTACTAGATTGGTTAAACAATGCAAGAAAAAATCTAGCGACATCAACGGCTTGATTATCGCACTGGCTGAGCATATTCCGTCCCAGGCCGAGCAAGAAAAGTTCTTACAAGACACCAAAAAGCTACTATAAAGCTATAACACCCTTAACCCATAAAAGCTTTGTAGATCATTGTGTTATAACTTTCTGTTAACTTCACCTTTGAGATTTGCGTCTATACTTTTACCTATAGAGATATAATCCTTGGGAATACTGTATAGTGCGTAGTTTGTCGATAGCTAAACCCATCAGAGCGCTCCATACATTTATCGCGATCTTCCTTTGTGCGATCGCTGGTTTTTCTAGTGCCTCAAATAATTCCACGGTACAACTTTCTAGCACCGCTAGCATGCTTCACCTGGGTGGCTTCATCGATTTAGTCGAAGACACTCAAGCAAATTACACTTTTAAAAATATTGCCAGCGGCGACTTAGACTACCAGTGGATTCATAACGATGTAAAAACACCCAATTTCGGCTACACCGATTCAGTGTTTTGGTACCGTGTCATTATTGAAAATGATACGCCGAAAGATGTTAAAAAAATTCTCTCCGTATCCTACCCATTACTCGATAACATCGATTTCTATTTTACCGATCAAAACAACAACCCCATCAAAACCATTGCTACCGGTGATACCAAGCCAACTAGCAGCCGAGAGCTATTCCATCGAAACTTTTTATTTGAATTAGAGCTACCAAAAAATGAAGTACGCAAGATTTACTTAAGAGTTGCAACCCAAGGAGCACAACAGCTACCGCTAGAGTTATGGGATGAGCGAGAGTTTTTCCTTGAAGATCAAAGAGTATTAATGGTTAAAGCCAGTTACTTCGGCATGATGCTAGTAATGATTGTCTTCAACCTGTTTATTTATTTCTCGCTTAAAGAAAAAAGTTATATCTACTATATCGCTTTTATTTTTAGTTTCGTTTTTACCCAAGCGGGCATGGCTGGCTTTGCCGCTCAATACGTTTGGCCGAATATCCCTTATCTAAACAGTATCAGCATTTTGTTTTTTGTGCCTTTTACAATGTTAAGTTCGGCTCTATTCAGTATTGAGTTTTTGGACCTTAAGAATCGAAGCATGCTCTTCTATCGATTTCTAATGCTCATGGTTATTCTGAATAGCTTGTGCTGTATTTTGTGTTTCTTTATACCCTACTCCTTATCGACAAAAATATCAGTGGCTTTGGTGGTACCGCAAAGTTTAGCAATGTTGGCAGTCGGACCCATATTAATACGAAAAGGCATCAAAGAGGCACGATACTATACATTGGCGTGGATCACTCTTGTTATTGGAACTACGCTTGCTGCTCTCAATAAATTTGGTCTGATACCAAGAAACGTAATTACTGAACACGGTTTGGTAATTGGTTCCGCCATCGAAGCGGTCTTACTTTCTATCGCATTAGCCGATCGTTTTAATCGCGAAAGAGAACAAAGATACGTAGCCCAAAAAGAAAAATTCGAAGAAGCTAAAGAGCGACAGCGCATTGAAGAAGCAATGATGCATCAATCCATGCACTCGCCCTTAACAAAGCTTCCAAACAGAGTACTACTCTCTTCCAAACTTGATGAGCTTATTGCCCGCTACACCGATGATAATTTTTCCTTTGCGTTAGCACTCGTCCATTTAAAACGTTTCCATGAGATCAATAAAACACTAGGCCACCAAAATGCCGATGAGTTATTAACGCTAATGGCACAGCGTTTACGGACACTGACTCAAGATCTGAGCCAAGTGATCACCATCGAAGATACGCCACAAGAAAGCGAGCATGTGGCTAATGTCGAAGGTGTCACCTTCGCGGTTTTGTTACGAGCCAATGATCGCGATGCTACCGATATGAATATCGAAACGCTCAGCCGACAAATAATCGAACCTCTTGAACATAAGGGCATGTCTCTAGACGTTGGCGTTTCACTAGGCATCGCGTTTTACCCCGATCATGGCAATACCACAAGCAGCTTATTGCGACATGCTCATATCGCCATTGATATGGCGGAACATAAAGAAAACCAGATCGCCATCTATTCAAAAGAAATGAACCCATACAGTGCTAGAAGACTTACACTGATGGGAGAATTACGCAAAGCGATTGATGAAAATTCCTTAGAGCTTTATTTTCAACCGCAGGTCAATCTAACTACTAATGATGTATATGGTGTTGAAGCACTATTAAGGTGGAACCACCCTACTCATGGATTTATACCTCCTGATGAGTTCATTCCACTAGCGGAAAGTACTGGTCTTATTAAAAGCTTAACGCAGTGGGTAGCAAATCGAGCCATTCAATATGGCGCCGAGCTTAAAGCGCTCGGACATGATATCTGTGTTTCCATTAATATCTCCGCTTTGAATTTACAAGAAAAGAGCTTTGATATTGCTATTAAAGACTTACTGCAAAGACATCAGCTTGAATCAGATAGACTCTTACTAGAAGTGACGGAAACGTCCGTTATGCAGGACACTGCTCGCTGTTTTAGCATGATGGAGAAACTACATTCAATCGGAGTTAAGCTATCGGTTGATGACTTTGGTACTGGCCATTCAAGCTTGGCCTACATCAAAAAGCTCCCTGTGGAAGAAATTAAAATAGATCGTTCTTTCGTAATGGAAATGGATAAAAACCAAGACGATGAGGTTATTGTCAAAACCACCATCAATATGTGTCACAGTCTTGGGTATAAAGTAGTGGCCGAGGGCGTCGAAAGCCTAGAAATTTGCGGTACTTTAAAAAGGCTTGGTTGCGACTATATTCAAGGCTATTACATTAGCAAGCCACAAAATGGCGAAGACTTAAAAACGTGGCTCTCCAACGAATCTTGGGAGCCACTGCTGGTTAATATGGCGTCTTAGGACCTTACCGGTTCGCGCATAGTGACAAACTCTTCCGCTGACGTTGGGTGAATTCCAATAGTCTGATCAAAAACAGCTTTGGTTGCTCCAGCTTTCATGGCGATAGCGATGCCTTGAATGATTTCCCCAGCATCGGGCCCAACCATATGAGCACCAATCACTTTATCAGTGCTAGATTGCACCACTAACTTCATAAAAGTGCGTTCTTCAGAACCGCCTAAGGTATATTTCATTGGCTTAAAGGAGGATTCAAAAACCTTAATATCATCTCCAAATTCTTCCCGAGCCTGATCTTCACTAAGACCGACAGTACCAATATTCGGCTGCGAGAAAACAGCAGTAGGAATCAAGTTATAATCCACGTCATAACTGTTTTCGTTGAACAAGCGATTAGCGACACACATGCCTTCAGCAAGGGCTACCGGTGTTAGCGCAACTCGATCAATAACATCTCCGATCGCATATATGCTATCGATATTGGTGCGATAATTTTCGTCAACGATGACTTCACCTTTACTACCGGTTGCAACACCCGCGACGTCTAACCCTAATCCACTCGTCAGTGGCTTTCGGCCAGTGGCGTAAACCACCGAATTAGCAAATACAGTCTCGCCACTTTCTAACGACACCTCTAAACCGTCAGCTTGTTGTTCAATCCTGGAGATCTGGGTTTCAAATTGAAGATTGACGCCCTTCTCGGTCATTTCTTCTTTTAAGAATTCACGAACAGAAGTATCGAAGCCTCTTAAGAAGAGTGGCCCGCGATACATTAGTGTTGTATCGACACCAAGACCATTAAGAATACCGGCGAATTCAACCGCAATATAACCGCCACCAACAACAATGGCTTTTTCTGGCAACTGATCGAGATAGAAAAATTTGTTGGAATCTATGGCAAACTCACTACCAGGAAACTCTGGTATGAAAGGCCAACCACCGGTTGCTACCAAGATATAGCGTGCGGAGTAGCTTTTCTCGTTTACCCTTACTTGGTTCGCACCCTCTAATACTGCAGTGCCGTTAATAATTTCCACTCCAGCATTGCCAAGGATTTTCTCGTAAACGCCATTTAAGCGCTCGATCTCCGCGCTCTTATTGTCCCTAAGCGTTTCCCAAGAAAAACCTTTAGTTTCTACATCCCAGCCAAAGCTCTTTGATACGCTGATTTCTTTAGAAAATTGCGAGCCATAAACAAATAACTTTTTCGGTACACAACCCACATTCACACAGGTACCACCCAAATAACGGTTTTCAGCGACCGCAACTTTTGCTCCAAAACTGGAGGCCATACGAGCTGCTCTAACACCACCGGATCCAGCACCAATAACAAAGAAATCGTAATCGTATTCCACGACTAAACTCCAAACAAACGGATTTAAGAATTAGTTTTGTCTTTATCGCCGGGATAAAGTTCCTCAAGGTTAATAATTTTACCACCTTCTAGCACCATACTGACATGGTTGCGCCTTAGCTCTCTAGGATTATCAACCCCACAGGAATGAGAAATAATAGAGACTTCTTTCTCCATATTGTTATGAAAATGATGAACTCGATCAGCTTTATTTATCGGGTCTAAACCCCGCTGCAGCCTTGGATTTTGTGTAGCGATGCCGGTAGGACAGGTATTCTTGTTGCATTGAAGTGCCTGAATACAACCTAAGGAAAACATAAAGCCTCGCGCACTCACGCAGAAGTCAGCGCCCATTGCCATTGCTGCGGCAACTTGAGACGCGGTTACAAGCTTGCCAGATGCGATCACTCGAACACGATCCTTAAGGCCATAATCATGAAGCAAGTCTACCAGTGTAGGTAAACTTTCTTTTAATGGTAGTCCCACAGAATCCATTAACGCTTGCGGAGCTGCCCCTGTACCACCATCACCACTATCCAAGGTGATGAAATCCATAGCAGAGTCCGGCCCTGTATTGTTGATCAGTTCAAAAAGGTCATGCAGCCATTGCTTATCACCCATAACAAACTTTATACCAACGGGCTTTCCGGTGACGTTACGGACGCTTGCTATCATAGCCAACAGATCAGCAGCATTAGCGATATCAGCATGACGATTTGGGCTTAAAGACGCCTTACCGAGAGGTATACCTCTTATCTCAGCGATTTCATGAGACACTTTAACCGCTGGCAAAATACCACCTTTTCCCGGCTTGGCTCCTTGGCTGAGTTTAATTTCAAACATTTTCACTGCTGAATGGCTAGCAACCAGTCTCAGTTTGTCATCGTCTAATTCGCCCTGTTCATTACGTACACCATACTTTGCAGTACCGATTTGATAGATAACATCAGCTCCACCTTCTAGGTGATATGGTGACAGGCCACCTTCTCCGGTATTCATCCAACAGCCAGATTTTTTGGCACCACGAGATAAGGCCAGCACGGCATTTTTAGAAATTGCTCCAAAACTCATACCAGAGATATTAAAGAAGTGTTCGGGTGTATAAGGTGATTCACAGCCCTCGCCAATGGTTAAAGTGGGCGTATCATGACTATTAGAAAGGTTCGGAAAAGCACTATTTAAAAAGATATAGGTGCCTGGTTTGGTCAGATCCTGAGAGCTTCCAAAAGCCACGGTATTATCAATGTTCTTGGCTGCACGATAAACCCAGCTTCGCTGTGCTCGATTAAAAGGTAGCTCTTCTCTATCAAGCGCAAAAAAATACTGCCTTAAAAACTCACCTACTGATTCCAACCAGTAACGAAACCGACCAACAAAAGGATAGTTTCTTAAAATGGTATGGGATTTTTGATGGTTATCTATTAAAACAACAAAAAAGATCACCACTAGAAATAGCAACACCACACCAAGCACGATAGCGGAAATGATGTCGCTTAAGCCTGCAATCAAACTCATAGTTCCCCCAATTAATTGGAAATAAGGCCTAGCAATCAGGCTAATTCAGGGCTGATGTTAGCGCATTGATCTAGTTTATTATTTTTTTGAATTTTGTTGGAAAAAGTGAAACCTGATCAATAAAAAAGCCGGCTTACACCGGCTTTAAAGATCGTTATTGCTGCATATTCAGTATTTCAAGTTCCACTCGACGATTCAATGAGCGGCCTTCTGGCGTTTCATTACTAGCAACTGGATAGCGTTCGCCGTAACCGTAAGCAGATAAACGGCCTCGGGCTACCCCTTGGCTAACAAAATACTGCATTACAGAATCTGCGCGTTTCTCTGACAACGTTTGGTTGTAGGCATCGCTTCCGCGGCTATCGGTGTGACCAGACACCTTTATTCTAGTTTTATCGAATTCTTTGAAAACTAACGCCACTGAATCCAGCACCTCATAGAAAGAAGGCAATATGGAAAATTGGTTCGTTGGGAAGGAAACATTACCAGGCATATTTAAGGTGATGCCTTCAGGCGTGCGAGTGACAGATACCCCAGTATTTTGCAGCTTTTGCCTTAAAACCTTCTCTTGGTGATCGAAATAGTAACCAGTTCCACCACCCACAGCAGCACCGATCAATGCCCCCTTCTTACGATCTTTCTTACTAGAAACCGCTGCACCAACAACAGCTCCGGCCACCGCTCCAATGGCTGCCTTGCTCACTTTTTGTTCGCCCGTGTAAGGGTCAGTGGTACACCCACTTATGGAAAATACCGCAAGCAATGCAATAACGGGGGCGACTAATTTTTTCATAGGTTTAAAACTCCATTTGCAATTTTGATATAAAGTCCGCTAGGATTTGAGGATTATAAAGAATTTTAGTTCCAATTCTCTAACCTAACGCTAATTTTACATTCAAAAAAAAACGGGCCTGAGGCCCGTTTGAGTGTCGCGAGAAATAATTACTATCGATTAGCTTCTGTTCTTCGATCGTTTTTACGTCGATCAAGAGCAGGATTTAAATATGTGGGTGCTTTAGATGCTTGACGTCGCTCACCCTTACGCTCTTCAAGAAGGTCGCTGATCTTTTCCACTTTATCTTCACTAGTCTCAGTACTCATTGATACTACCTCTACCTACTTTTCAAACTAACTTAAAAACTGTTGCTGCAAATCAACAAATTTCTCTCGTGAGATGTAAATCCAGTATAGAAGTGATTTTTAAAATTCCCAGAAAACTACTTTAGTTGTTTACAATTAAACACAAAGTTTAATATTTAGGCACAGATCGCCAAATTCTTGGCGGGGCTATCAATAACACAGGCCAAACGGTTGATTCGTAGCATCTAAGCTCATCGCTTTACTTGATCTTCGAAACATCTTGTTGGTATCATGGTTCCATATAACTGAGACTAGCAACTAAAGATGAACAAAAACACTATTCTGGTCACCGGTGCAGGGGGATTTGTAGGATTCGCTACAGTCAAAAAGCTGCTGAGTTCAGGGCATCGAGTCAGAGCACTTGAGCTACCGGCAAGCCCCTATGTGGAAGCACTAAAACTTCTAGCTCAGCAACACTCAGACCTGACGCTGCACACAGCAAATATATGCAACTCACAGGAATTGGAACCCGTTTTACAGGGAGTGACCCATGTCATCCATAGTGCGGCATTACTTAATTCAATAGCCCCTAAATCCACATTCGAGGCCGTGAATGTGTTGGGAGCCAAAAACGTAATAGAAGCGGCGAAGCAAGCAAATGTTGAACGCTTTCTGCTAGTTTCAACCTCGGATGTTTTTGGGATTCCAAGACCTGGAGAAATCATTTCCGAAACCACTCCCTATCGTTCTTGGGGTGAGCCCTATGCGGACACTAAAATTGCAGCCTGTGAATTACTCAAATCAGCCTGCGCAAACCATGACATGGAATTTTCAATTATCTATCCAGGCTGGGTCTATGGCCCCGGTGATAAACAGTTTTTTCCCGCCATTATCGATATGCTAAGAGATAAAGATGTCTTTCTTTGGCACCGAGACAAACCCTATGCCATCGACTTTATTTTTATCGAAGATCTAGTCAA
>JAKSAW010000865.1 GCA_022361455.1 Pseudomonadales bacterium
AAACTCATTAAGGAATGTCATTTACAAGGAATTCCTGCTGACAAAGAAATTCAAGAATTCTTGCAAGAAGCCATCACCCTTATCGAAAGTGGCTTAGAACAAATTACTACGGCACCGAATGCACCGATTATCGGTACCGATTTGTTAATTGAACATAATCAAGGGTTACGCGAGAAGAACCTTGCCCATGCTGAAGAAGCTGCTGCGGGAGAAAGTTCAGCGCTTGATCCTCAATTGGTTTCGGTATTCTTAGCCGAAGGCACTGACTTAATTCTCGATGCGTCTGATGTATTGAAGCATTGGGAAGAAAATCCGGTACCGGGTGAAGAACTTGATAACTTACGTAAAGAACTTCGTATTCTGGCTCGTAGTGCAACCGCAGCACAATTATCTGATGTGGCTGCCTTGTGTATGGGTTTGGAAGAAGTATACAGCGCCATTGCTGATGGCATGCTAACGCCTAACCCACAATTCTTCGCAGTGGCGCATAAAGGTCACGAACATTTAATTGGCATGATGGATCGCATCGCTGTTGGTCAAGCACCGGCTGCAGTGGATGATATCGTTATAGAGTTGCAAGGCCTCATGGATCAAGCGCCTGAGGTGGCTGATCAAATTGAAGAAGCGGTGCAAGAAGTTGAAGAGGTTGAAGCAGCACTTGAACAAGAGCCTGTAGATGAAGAAGTGGTCTTCGAGAATGCCGAAGAAGCGGCGGAAGAAGAGTTTGCCGCCGACGAAGTTGATGAGCTTGACGAAGAATATGTTGAGCCTGAAACCGAAACGGTTGGTGAGTCCGCTGCGCTCGAAGTTGACACCGATTATGATCCTGAGTTGGTAGAAATCTTCCTGGAAGAAGCCAACGATATTGTGGATTCCATATCTAACCTTCTCCAAGAATGGATCGAAGATCCGAGCAACATGGCTAAAGTGGCCGAGCTTCAGCGCGATCTGCACACCTTAAAAGGTGGTGCCCGCATGTCTGATATGACAGAGGTAGGTGATCTATCGCATGAGCTTGAAAACCTATACGAAGGCTTGTGTGATAATCGATTCCAAGCGGTACCCGCCTTGTTTGAAGTGCTGCACCGTTGTCATGATACGTTAGCTGACATGGTAGAAAGTATTCAAGCAAACGAGCCTGTTGAGCCAGCCACTGATTTAATTAACTCTGTTATTAAATTTATGAAGACGGGTGAGCTGGATGCTGCCCCTGCAGCGGTCGAAGAAGCCGCACCGCAAGCGCCTGTTGCTGAGCCTGAACCAGAACTTGAAGATGAAGCCGCTCTAGAAGCCTTCTCCGCGTCTGAAGATGGTGAAGAAGTGGATACTGAGATTCTTGAGGTATTCCTAGAAGAGGCTGATGAGTTAGCCGATGGTTTGGATGAAACTATTCATGCTTGGCTCAATGAACGTGATAATTCAGAGCATGTCGATGAATTAAAACGTTTACTGCATACCTTAAAAGGTGGTGCACGTTTAGCTGGTCTTACCCAACTTGGCGATGTAGCGCATGATTTTGAAACCGATTTAATTCAAAAAGAAGCTGCGGAAGAAGAATTTGACGATGCCTTCTTTGAAAAAGTCCAAGCGACTCATGACACGCTGTTCGAATTGATTAATGCCGTACGTAAGCGCGGCGCTGAGTTAGTCGGTGCACCTGAAGAAGCCACACCTGCGCCAGTTGAAGAAGCGCCAGCGCCTATTGCTGAAGAAAACGTTGTACCGATTACACCTCAGCCTGAACCTCAACAAGCTGAAGAAGAGCTGGAAAGTTTTGTTCTTAAAGATGCAGTGGTTCCGGGTGTAGCTGAAGAAGCTAAGCAGGATGCAGCAAAAGGCGCATCAGGTGAAAGTGTTCGCGTAACTGCTGAGCTACTGGAGGAACTGGTTAACTTAGCCGGTGAAAGCTCCATTATCCGTGGTCGTATGGAAACGGAGCTGGTGGACTTTACCTTCGTTATTGATGAGATAGGGCAAACGGTTGATCGTGTTCGTGAATTATTACGTCGTCTCGATTTAGAAACAGAAGCACAGATACTGCATCGTCACCAAAAAGATGCGGAAGAAAGCGGTCAGGACTATGAAGACTTCGATCCGCTTGAAATGGACCGTTACTCGACACTGAACCAATTGTCGCGTTCGTTAGGTGAATCTGCATCTGACTTGATCGACTTAACGGATTCTTTACGAGACCGTTCCCGCGATACAGAAACTTTATTGCTGCAACAATCCCGTGTAAACACGGAGTTGCAAGAAGGCTTGATGCGTACACGCATGGTGCCATTCTCCAGAACGGTGCCTCGATTACGCCGTATCATTCGACAGATTGCTACCGAGGTCGGCAAAAAAGCCGAGCTTGAAATTATCGGTGCTGAAGGTGAAATGGACCGTACCGTAATGGATAGAATGGTGGCACCACTGGAGCATATGTTACGTAACGCAGTGGACCACGGTATTGAAACACCAGACGATCGTCGCGCCAAAGGCAAAAAAGATATTGGCCGTATCACCTTACATTTAGCTCGCGAAGGCGGTGATGTGGTTCTAAGACTTTCCGATGATGGTCGCGGCATTAATTTAGAAGGCGTTAAAAAGCGTGCTATTGAGCGTGGTTTAATGAAGCCTAATGCACCATTAAGCGATAAAGAAATTATGCAATTTATTTTCCGCCCGGGGTTCAGTACGGCGGAAAAAGTTACGCAGATTTCTGGTCGTGGTGTAGGTATGGATGTGGTGCACAGTGAAATCAAGCAGCTAGGTGGATCGTTAAAAATTCACTCGGCGCCTGAGGCTGGTTCGCAATTTACCATTCGCTTACCGTTTACTGTGTCGGTTAACCGCGCATTGATGGTACGTGTGGGTGATGATGCGTATGCGATACCGCTTAATAATATTGAAGGTATTGTGCGCGTTAGTCCTTATGAGCTTGAAGCTTACTATCAACCGGATGCTCCCAGCTTCGAATATGCAGGTTCGCAATATCGTATGAAGTATTTGGGTGGCTTTGTTCACGGTATTGATACACCGCAGCTTCAAGGCCACACTAAACCGTTACCGGTGTTATTGGTTCGCGGTGCGGAACACACCATGGCCTTGCAAGTTGACTCGTTAATCGGTTCCCGTGAGATCGTGGTGAAATCTATCGGTCCACAATTAAGTGCAGTGAGTGGTATTTCCGGTGCCACTATTCTCGGTGATGGTAGCGTAGTTATCATTCTTGATCTCATGGCGATGATTCGGGCTGAGCAAGCGCAACTTAGTGCAGGAATTGTCGAGGAACAGACGCAGCCAGATGAAGATTTGGATCGCACACCTTTAATTATGGTGGTGGATGATTCGGTAACGGTACGTAAGGTAACCACGCGTTTACTAGAGCGTAATGGCTATGATGTGGTGACTGCTAAAGATGGTGTTGATGCTATTACGCAGCTTCAGGAGATTAAACCTGACTGTATGCTGCTCGATATTGAAATGCCGCGCATGGATGGTTTTGAAGTAGCAACCCTTGTGCGTCACGATGATCGTTTACAAAGTACGCCCATTATAATGATCACATCCCGTACTGGTGAGAAACACAAAGAACGGGCCATGGGCATTGGCGTGAATGAGTATATGGGTAAGCCTTACCAAGAAACGGTGTTGCTCGAAACCATTCAAAGCCTTATTAAGGTTAAAGTAACCTAAGGTTGATCAGCCATGGACTCTTCTGCACAGCCGTCTAATCCCCAACTAGGTGTTATTGCTGATAGCACCTTGTTGCGGCATGTGGTGTGCAAAGCAGTTCGTGCCGCAGGTTATGAAATTGCTCATACTTTACCTCCTGAACGTGTCGACGATGAGCTAATTAATGGCGGTAGTGTTGATCTTTGGTTGATTGAAATTGAAGATGAAGATCAATGGGCCGACTTTACGACTAGCTTGATCGACACTTCTACCGTGCCAGTTTTATTGGGCGACGGTCAAGCGCCGGCTACCACCGATATTAAATATCCCCGTTGGGAACGTAGAATCTATACCAAGATAAAAGACTTGGTTGGCATGCCGCCCAGCGCGAAAGCTACTGTTAGCGCAGATGATTTTGCTACGGTAGACGAAACAACACCTTTCCTACTGCCACAAGAATTAATTGGTAAGCAAAGCATTGGTGAGCCAGCCAAATATGTATGGGTGCTGGGCGCATCATTAGGTGGTCCAAAAGCAGTAAAAGAATTTTTGGATGTGTTGCCTGAAGGCTTACCCATGGCATTTGTGATCGCGCAGCATATTGATGCGGGTTTTCAAAAAACGCTGGAACAGGTGTGGGGTCGTAATAGCAATTTTGAGTTTATTGATCCGCGCCCCGGCAATGTGATTGCTAATGGCCAAGTGGTGGTAGCCCCTGTTGAACAGGTGATGCGAATTAATAGCGAATCGGAAATCGAATTGGTTAATGAAGAATGGGAAGGGCCTTACTCGCCATCTATTGATCAAGTCATGAATGATATGTTTGATCGCTTTGGGCAACGTACTGGAGCGATTTTATTCAGTGGTATGGGTAACGATGGTGCTATTGCCGGCCCAAGAATGCATAAAGCTGGCGTAAAGGTTTGGGCGCAAACCGCTGAAACCTGTGGTAGTAGTAGTATGCCCGATTCAGCAAGAGATACTGGTTGTGTTACTTTTTCAGGCACACCGCGAGAGCTAGCTGGTCATATGGTGCAGCACGCCAAAACATTTATTAATAATAGTAATCAAACGCTATCAGCGTGAGGTAAGAGCAACATGGCAAGAGTCAATGAAGAAGTCGCGAGTTTATTAGTACCCATGGTGGCTAGGCCCATGTTGGTGCCTAATGTAACTGTGGCGGAAATTGTTGATTGGGAAGCGCCCGCGCGCAGAGATAATGATCCTGATTGGATGCTTGGCCTCTTTAGTTGGCGCGGTGTTGATATACCTTTGGTATCGCTAGAGTTAATGAACGATCCCGATGAAGACGAAGGCTTTAGTGGTGCGCGTATCGCGGTGTTAAATGGCGTTGGCACGAGTAAGCAAGATTTCTACGCCGTTTGCGTACAAGGTATTCCACGCTTGGTAAGGGTGTACCCCGCTGAAATTGGTGGTGAAGAGAAAGTCGATAATGCCCCTGCATTCGACATGATCGTTACCGTGAATGGTGAAAAAGCCATGATTCCTAATTTGGATTACGTGGAGCAACAGATAGAAACCGTTATGTAATGAAAGCCCATGTGTTAGCGCGCGTCTCATGGAGTTGATGCGGTGATGCGCTATTTGGTTGGAATTTCCAGTATCTTTTTGCTGGCGCTGTTTTTCCAAATCGCGCATGCCCAGGTGGGCACACATGCAGCACTCACTCTCGATAAAGAAAGTCATCACATCCCGCTAGGCCCCTATCTTGAAATATTTGAAGATCCCACCGGTCAGTTAGACTTCGCGGCTATTAGCAGTTCTGAGTACGCGAGTAGCTTTCAGCCTACTGATGAACCTATTCCTAACTATGGTTTTAGCTCTTCAGTCTTTTGGGTGAAGCTTACCTTAAAATCAACACTAGCTGAGAAGAGTGATTGGTTCTTAGAAGTTGATTATCCACCCTTAGATAGTATTGGCTTATTTGATCCTCGTGATACTGAAGTGGTCACTCGTTTTTCGGGAGATAAGTTTCCATTTAAACAGCGCGATATTCAGTACCATAACGTTACCTTCTCGATTGAGTTGAAACCCTTTGAAGAAAAGCAAATATTTCTAAAAGTGAATTCCTCAGGTTCTATTCAAATCCCTTTAACACTTTGGCATCCAAAATCTTTCACAGAAAAAGTGAACTCTGAAAATTACTTATATGGAATTTACTGCGGCATTATGCTGGTAGTTATTTTCTATAACCTGTTCTTGTTTTTGAGTGTTCGTGATTACAGCTATCTGCATTACGTGCTTTATGTATTGAGCTTTACTTGTATTCAGCTAGTGATATTTGGCTTTGCTTACGAACACCTTTGGCCTGAAAATCCATGGCTAGCTAATCATAGTTTGGTCATTAGTTTGTCTGCGACCATGTTATTTATCTCGCTGTTTTCTTCTAGCTTTCTCCATATGCGGACCTATTCGCCAAGGTCCCATCACATGTTTATGACGGTAGCGGTAATTTCAGCGTTTTTAGTAGTATTTTCTATCTTTGGTTCCTATCGAATAACAATACTATTGACGGCTGGGCTTGCTTTGATTCTAACGCCGATGCCCCTGATTACTGGCTATATATGTCTTAAAAGGGGATATGACCCCGCACGCTTTTACCTATTTGCCTGGTTGTTTTTATTGTTTGGTTGTTTAGCCTTCATTCTTAAGTCTTTTGGCTTGGCGCCCAACAACATGGTAACAACCTATGGAGCACAAATTGGTTCAGCTATTGAGGTGATCTTATTGTCGCTAGCGCTAGGCGATAGAATTAACTATGAGCGCAAAGAAAAGTACTACGCTAAGTCTCAAGCGGTTAGAAACCTAGAGAAATCTGATCAATTGAAAGATGAATTCATGGCTACCATTAGCCATGAACTACGCACACCCTTAAACGGTGTTTCATGTTCGTTGGCGCTTATTGAAGCGGCAAGTAAAAACGGTTTGGATATTAGTGAAGGGGTAGCTGAAGCTGAAAGGTCTACCTATGCGATGCAGTCTTTGATTGATGACCTGCTTTGTTTTACTGAGGCCAAGAATGAAGAAGTAGTTGTAAGCCAAGAGCACTTTAAGTTATCGGAAGCTTTACAGCCAATGCTTAATTACTATCAAGCTAAGAGCGTTGAGAAAAGCATCGCCTTTGAGGCTGATCTTTCAGGTTTAGGTTTTGACAGCTTTGTAGGTGACAAAAAGAAACTTATTAAGATTCTAACTCACTTAATAGATAACGCCGTTAAATTTACTCAGCAAGGCAAGGTCTCGTTAAAAGCTAAAGCAGTCAAACATGCAACGAATGAATTTAAACAACAAGCATTTATGTTTTCTGTTTGTGATACCGGAAAAGGTATTCCGGAGGAAAAACGAAATGCAGTTTATGAAGCTTTTAGCCAGGTAGATAGCTCTTTTACACGGGACTATGGTGGCTTGGGTATTGGATTAGCGATTTGTTTAACTTTTGTCAGAGCAATGGGTGGATCCATTAGTCTTACGAGTAAACCTGGTAAAACCTGTTTTGATGTGGTGCTGTTTTTTGATGTCGAACAGCTAGATGAACCTGAAACGCGAGAAGTTAATAAGCAGTTAACAGTGTTGATTGTTGAAGATAATCCGGTCAATCAGGCATTGGTCAGTAAACTAGTAAGGAATATGGGGCATCAAGTAGTGAAGGCGGAAAATGGCCAAGTAGGATTAGAGAAATTCCAAGAGCAATCTTTTGATTTGATTTTAATGGATTGTCAAATGCCGGTGATGGATGGGTTTCAAGCCACCAAGGAAGTTCGTAAGCTTAATGCTGACATACCTATCATTGCGGTCACCGCAAACGCGTTAGAAAAAGATCGACAGCATTGTTTTGATGTGGGTATGAATGATTTTGTTTCTAAGCCTATTCAAAAAGGTGAACTGGAAAATGCCATTAATCGATTGGCATTTCCAATCACACACTAATTAAAAACTAGCTTAATCTTCCACTACGCTCAGCGAGCCAGTCGGCTAATTTAAACCAGCTATTATCAGGCGCTTTACTGCCACCTAAAATACCCATATGACCACCGTCAACAGGTACTTGGGTAATGCTTTGGCTTTGTACCTGTTCTAATAAACGATCACTACACTCTGCAGTTACGATAGGATCTTGTCGACCCACCACAGTAAAAATATCAGCGCTTATGGTATTGATTAATTCAGGGGTATCTTCCATGGGTAGCTTGCCATGGGCTAATACATTTTTATTCCATAGATATTGTAGAAAGTCCTGTACCACGCCACCAGGGTAGGCTTCCATGCGATCTAAAAAGGCAGCGTTGGTAGCATGATTTGATACGTAATGACGATCATTAATATTACGAATCAAGTCCACATAGCCTTTTACACTATTAACGGGGTTCGTTAATTTGAAGCCTACGCTGTTGCGCCAACCAGGGGATTGCCAGTAGCGACGTTTAGAATCATGTACTTTCCAACCTAAGCGTTTTTCAACCCAGCCTAGTTGTTTACTTAGCACTTGGTAAATTTTTCCGATTTCGCCGTTAGCATGATAGTCACAGGGTGCGCCAATTAAGGCGAGGTTTTTAATATCCTTATCTTGATGAAGCGCTGTGTAGCAGTAACTAAACAAGCCACCAAAACTCCAACCATGTAAACTCAATTGCTGCGAACCACTATGCTCACGTACTTGTTCAATCATTCGCGGTAACATGTCAGCAAAGTAGGTGCTGAGGTGAAAGTGATTTTGTTTCACGCCTGGACTACCCCAGTCCACCATATAAACCTTAAAGCCGCTAGCGTTGAGAAATTTCACTAAGCTGCGTTCTTGAAACAAATCATAGATATACATGTTCACCGCAAGTGGCGCTACGATCACTAAGGGGATTTCGTAACGCTTATGTTTAACAGGCATAGTATGTTTGCCGACGGTGATGCTTTTGGTATTGCTATCTAGGGGTGGGTAATAGCGTAGCTGTGCAATGTCCTCTTGGTAGATCGACTCATAAGGCGTTTGCTCAGCTTGAATGATATTGCCGTTAAGGGTGATCCAGTCTATGGCATTTCTGGAAGCCTTGGTGGTGGTTTTCAGTGCGGCTTGAATCATCGTTTACTACCTTATTTGGTTAATGCTTAGTACGCCATTACCCCAAGGGCATGGGGAAACGCGTAGTCTACCGATTCAGAGGCAAAGGTCACTGGTTGAAACGACGGATATGAGTGGCAAAGTGGCCAAATTGACTGTTTTGGGGGCAATTTGGCGGTTTGGACTGAAGCCCGTTTTGGGTTGTTGCAGGGGCTGTATTAAAAGTCGCCCCATTGATGCTGAAGCACGCTGAGGGCCGCGACTGGTGCGGTTTCAGTGCGGAACACTCGAGGGCCAATGGCCACTGCTTGAAAGCCTGCTTGCTGCGCAGAGGAGACCTCGTCCTCGTCAAATCCCCCTTCCGGGCCTATTGCTAGACAGATACTTTCAGGCCTTTCACTCGCAAGCAGGTCGTGGAGTGGCGTTTCTCCAGGGTGCAGCAGCCATTTTAAGGATTGATCAATCTGTTCAAACCAACGAAGCGCCACTTGCGGTGGGTTTAGTGTGGGTGGAATATTTAGGCCACACTGTTCACAGGCACTAATGATTTGTTGCTGCCACTGTTGCATGCGCTTTTCTAAACGGGGGCCGGCAAGCTTGACTTCGCAGCGCATGGAAAATAGCGGTGTAATTTCACTAACCCCTAACTCCACAGATTTTTGTAATGCATAGTCCATCCGCTCGCCCCGTGAAATGACTTGGCCAAGGTGGATAGGCAAAGGGGATTTTTTGTCATCATCTAAAAAGCTATCAATATATACCAGTACATTTTTTTTGGTGGAGGCTTCAATCGTTGCGCGATATTCACCGCCCTCACCATTAAAAATGGTAATAGCTTGGCCCGGTTGCATTCGCAGTACTCTGCCAATATGCGCAGAACCATTTTCATCCAACTGTATTTCATTGCCAACGATGATGGGTTGAGGTTGATAGATTCTTGGAATTCGCATAGCTATATAATTTCAGATTGGCTCAAAATACCATGTTGTTAGGCATTTTAGCACGATATATTAGGCCGAGAGCAGCTGCGCCAGCTTCTGGACGCAATAAAAAATAAGTCTAGGAAGTAAGCTCGAAAAAATAATTAAAACAACAATATAAGATTATGAATCGCGGGTGGCTAGTGATGGAAAATATGAACGCTTTCAGCGAGATAACCGTTTCAGCACAAACATTGATGTATCATATTACACGCTTTCAAGATCGCGGTGGTGTATTGCCTAATCCGTCAATATTTGATGCATGGAATATTGATTTAGCCGAACTTGAAGATTCTGATGAACGTTTCCCCATAAAGCTAGTGGCCATTGCACTAGAATATGCTCAGCAGCAGTTACAGGATCCGGTGCTTGGTTTAAATCATGTGGATCCAGAAAATGAATGGTTTCCAGACTTCTTATCTTTATTGGCAAAAAATTCCACCAAAGTGGAGTCTTTCATACAGTTATACTCACGCTATTTTTGTTTACACTCGGAAATCGGCACCTTAGCGGTGATCCACCATCATCCCTATTCTGAAATTCGTTTTGTTCCCAAGGCCCGTCAAGTTCTCAGTTATCATCAAGTCGACGGTGCGCTGTTAATACTCAAAGTAGTCATAGAAAGATTATTTGGTTTGGAACCTGATAGCGTTTTCGTTGATCATCTTTGTCCTAGTGATTGCGAAATAATTTATCAGGAAAAGTTTGCTAGCGAAGTAAACTTTGAGCAGATTCATAATTCCCTTCTCTATAAAACAGAAGACCTTCTAAAACCGCTTGAGTCAGATCATGGACCTCTAGCCCAAGAATATCTTTTACCCGCTAACTTGGAAC
>JAKSAW010000868.1 GCA_022361455.1 Pseudomonadales bacterium
ATGCTTGGGCATCCACTATGCCTGACACCTTGAATCTGTCATCTGCGACAAATTTGCTTCCTGTTGTGCCCATGTTCCATGTAAGCGCTTGGGGTACCCCCTATGCTTGTACATTGACCGGCGCCAAGCTGATTTTCCCTGGTGCAGGTTTAGATGGTGCTTCGCTGAGTGAACTCATTAAACAAGAACAAGCCACTTTACTACTAGGGGTGCCTACAGTTTGGCTAGGTCTATTGAGCTATCTTCGCGAAAACGACATCAAGCTCGACACCGTGGATAAAGTCGTTATCGGTGGCTCTGCGGCCCCCTTAGCAATGATCAAAGAATTCGACCAAGTTCACGACGCCTTTGTTGTGCACGCTTGGGGGATGACCGAAATGAGCCCCATCGGCACCATTGGTTCCATGAACCGTGAACTCCTGGCACTGAGTCGAGAAGATCGCTACCCCTATCAGCAAAAACAAGGTCGCCCGGTGTTCGGGGTGCAACTTAAAATTGCCGATGATGAAGGCAATGAGTTAGCTCAAGACGGCAAAGCATTTGGTCGCTTGTTGGTGCGCGGCCCTTGGATCATCGAACGTTATTACAAAGCGGAAGAAACTGCCCTTGAGGATGGCTGGTTTGATACGGGTGACGTCGCCACCATCGATGCAATGGGTTACATGCAAATTGTTGATCGCAATAAAGACGTGATTAAATCCGGCGGCGAATGGATTAGCTCTATTGAACTGGAAAATTTCGCTGTAGGCCACCCGGCGATAAAAGAAGCTTGTGTTATCGGTGTCCCCCATCCCAAATGGGATGAACGGCCGCTGCTGCTCACAGTGCTTGAAGATGGAGCCAGCATTACCCACGATGAAATGACCTCTTACCTAGAGGACAAGGTCGCGAAATGGTGGTTGCCCAACGATACCGTAGTGGTAAAAGAGTTACCCCATACGGCTACCGGTAAGCTCCTAAAAGTGAAACTCCGCGACGAATTTGGTGAACATTATCTCAACGCCTAATTTGTCTTTATAGGGGTTATTTATATATCATCAGCAGCCCTAAACCATTTGCCACTTCTTGAAAGCGGTCGAATTTAATCGATCACTTTTAGGGCTGCTGAGATATCACCATGACAAGCGACTCATCAAACACTCCAGATTCTTCAGAAAAGAGCAAAGAAGAGCTCTACCTAGATATCGCCAAGGCCTGTTTGGCGGCCATTAATCAACATGCCAATGAATCCCCTCAAAAAGCCTATGAGAAGGTTTATACTGCCATCGATGAGGCTATGCAGGCGCAATACGGCCCTATGATCAAGGCACATGAAAAAGGTCAACGGGCGCTAGAAGCTATAGCTCAACTGGCTCCAGAGGATTTTGATAAGGCGCCAGATATCGCTCAGGCGGCGCTCCAAGGAACCCACTAAGTTTTTCACAGTAAATAGCAGAATTTTCGATGTATAAATTGCGTTATCAAACGCCACAGGGTTGGGTCGACACCGTGATGGCAGACTTTGATCGGTTCTTGTTGGATCATGCCTCTTGCGAGAAAAAAGCCTCTGCGATGGCCATGACTCTTATTTCCCATTACCCTGATCGAGAAGAACTGGTACAAGCCATGACTGAGCTCGCAGTTGAGGAGCTAGTGCATTTTAAAGAAGTGGTTAAACACATTATGGCGAAGGGACTGACATTAGCGGCCGATGAGAAGGACCCCTATGTCACGCAACTGCTAAAAGCCCAGCGCAAAGGCTCCGACCTTTATTTCTTAGATCGATTACTCATTGCTAGCATTGTCGAAGCGCGCGGCCATGAACGTTTTGGTTTGGTGGCGGACGCTCTAGAACCAGGCCCACTGAAACAATTCTACAAAGCTATTACCACATCCGAAGGGCGTCATTTAGATTTATTTGAAGAACTGGCCAAAACTTATTTTGCAGAGGACCAAGTCAGTGAGCGATTAGATGAGCTGTTAGACATTGAAGCTGCCATTGTCGCCGAACTACCTTTCAGAGCCGCCCTCCACTAATGTCAAAGGCGATCGCCAAGTATCAGCGCTACAGTGCTATTACTGAAGGATTCGCCACAGCCCTAGAACAACTAGCATCGAGGGCCCCCTACAAAAATGCCATCGTGATTCCAGCGTTTAATGAATCAATGGCGTTTATAGAACGATTCTCCAAGCTATCTCAATCGCAACCAGCATCTATCAACACAAAGCCGGCAAGATCTCTACTAATCGTGGTAGCAAACGCGCCACAGAACTGTGCACCTTGCGCCAAGAAAACCACCCAAGACATGATCAATAGGATTAATGAGCGGTGGACGAAACAAATGGTCACTAAAGGCGTCACTTTTGGTCAGCTAAATTTACAGCTAGATATTTTATTATTAGATCTGACTCAGGGAGCCACTCAAGCACTAAAACCAAACCAGTTTCAAGACGGTGTGGGTTTTGCACGTAAGGCGGGCATGGATACTGCTTTTGAACTCTGGTGCAAAGGAAACATTAGCAGCGGTTGGTTTTACAGTAGCGATGCAGATGCTTTTTGGCCCGTTAATTACTTAAATACCGATCAACTAACACTAGGAAAAAAAGGCGCAGCCGTGTTTTGCTTTCAACATCAACAATCTGAAAAGCAAGTACATCTTAGCGATGCTGCAGCACGCTATGATATTTCGCTGCGCTACTATGTGTTGGGATTGCGTTGGGCTGGTTCCCCTTGGGCTTATCATACAGTGGGCAGCACGTTAGTGATTCACGGCGAAAGCTATGCTGAAACCAGAGGCTTTCCAAACCGCGAAGCCGGCGAAGATTTTTACTTACTGAATAAAATAGCTAAGACAGCGCCTATTCACTGTCCACCTGAACCCTGCTTGGGCTTAAGTGATCGCCCCAGTGATCGTGTTCCTTTTGGCACCGGCCCAGCAGTTAATAGTATTGAGCTGCAGGATAATCCCGATCAGGACTTCAAGCTCTATCAT
This sequence comes from Pseudomonadales bacterium, assembly GCA_022361455.1. Taxonomy (GTDB): domain Bacteria; phylum Pseudomonadota; class Gammaproteobacteria; order Pseudomonadales; family Ketobacteraceae. The sequence goes on from JAKSAW010000868.1 coordinate 2,973, forward strand.
CCAGAAATATTTAGCCTTTTAAGACAATGGCATCAATGTATTGATCAGCTGTTCGAGAAAACGCTTGAGGATGCTTTATCGCAATCCACACAGCCAGCCTCCAACACAAATAACCTAAAAGCGGCGCAATTAATCGAAGCACTCCGAGCCATCGGGATAGCAAAAGCGCTCTTGCATGCCCGTGATCACAGCAAAACATCTCAGCAGTTTTGCCAACATTTATTGCAATGGTTCGATGGCTTCCGCACCCTAAAATTAATTCACTGGCTGCGGGATCATTATTATCCATCTATTGCTTATCAAACTTGGAAAAACCAACTACTAGAAAATCAAATTCCTTTTCTAGCATCGCCACAGGACGATCAAGATAGCGCTGAAGCTCTATCTGAACATCTAAAACAATTAGAACAACAAACTTTGCCATTTATTGGTGGACTAAATTAATAACTGTTAAATACAGGGGGTAACTAAATGGCTTATCGACATATCGAAGTCAGCAAAGATCAAGGCGTTATGACCATTCGTTTAAATAGGCCTGATCGCATGAATGCATTCACAACCATCATGGCGAATGAATTGGTAGAGTCATACCAACAAGCCAGTGCCGATGATGAAGTAAAAGTGGTCGTGCTTACCGGGGCAGGAAAAGCATTTTGTGCAGGTGCTGACCTAGGTTTAGGGGAAGATACATTCAATTATGACGAATCCAAAGCCGGTGACGAGCTAGAACGCATTCGAGATACCGGAGGCCTCGTCACTCTGGCAATGTTCGAATGTACTAAGCCCATTATCGCCGCTATCAATGGTGCTGCTGTGGGTATTGGAATCACCATGACTTTGGCGGCCGATATTCGTTTAACCACCGACAAGGCAAAGTTCGGTTTTGTGTTTACTCAACGCGGCATTGTTCCCGAAGCGGGGAGTAGTTGGTTTTTGCCGCGCATTGTTGGAATTAGCCAAGCACTAGAGTGGATGATTAGCGGTAAAATCTTCGCTGCTGCTGAAGCTAAAGAAGGCGGCTTGGTGAAAGAAAGTTTCGCTAGCCCAGAAGAGTTAATGGCTGCTACCAACGCCATGGCAGAAGAGATTGCCAGCAGTACTTCAGCGATCTCAGTTGCGCTAACCCGTCAAATGTTATGGCGCATGTTAGGAGCAGATCACCCCATGGAAGCTCAC
>JAKSAW010000869.1 GCA_022361455.1 Pseudomonadales bacterium
GTTCACATGGCCCATTTTGGCATGTTCCGCAAACGCTGGATGGGGCAGCACCTCTATCAATTGGCCACCGAGCTGAGTGCGATCAATATAAATGGGCAATACCACTTTGCCACTGCCAATAATGGCTGCTGCGAAGGCCTCGTCCCCCTCAGGATCCAAAGGATTAAGCTCGGCAAACACCACATCAAAGCCGATGGCCGAAGCACCTGCATCGGTCAAATGATTGATAAGCTCGGCATGATGCTTCCTAGACCAGGGCCACTCTCCGATATGGCTTAAACTATATTCATCTATAGCAACAACAATAACATCGGCGGGCGGATCTTTAGGTCTAAATTGTAGAAATTGGTCGTAGGCAATTTTGTCGAGAGCATCAGCCCATTGCCACCACGCAGACATGGCAGCTAAGCAGGAAAGAGCTACGGCCAATACTGCAAGATAAATCTTTATTCTGGCGAGTGTCGTTCTCTCTGACTCATGGGCCTCAAGGAGGAGTTTTGGCGGTTGCTTTTGATGAATGAGTTAACACCTCGTCTAGAGCATCACAAAGATAAAGATAGCGCCCACCAACACTTTGATCCATAAAGGTTCATCTTCTTCGTTGCGAACTATTACCGACTCGGTATCGCCATAGGCGAGCAACTGTTCGCCAAAAATAGGGGCGACCTTAATCGTGTATTTTCCGTATTCAGAAACGCCTTGCTCAAAGTGATTCTCAATCACCTCTATTTCTGTTTTCTTGGAACCTTCAGATTTTGTATCAGCAGACAGCACTAATTTATATTTATCAGCGCCTTCCACTGCAGGCCATTGCCATGCGATTTGCTGCTTTCCATCAACAGTTTTTAACTTTCCAGTAGCCGCGACAGGCTTTACCGCGGTGGGCTTGGTCACATTTGCTGTGTACTTCGCTTCCAAACCTTCGAAACCGTTTTTGTCAATGGCCCGAATCAAAATGTCATAACGGCCATCTTCTAATTGATTCACTGAATATTTGACTGATTTCGTTTGAAGCTCTTTCACCAAATCATCGAAAAAGAATCCTTTTTCGTAGACCTGCACACGATAGGAGTCCGCTGCCTCTATGGGTAGCCACTCCAGGCTCCAGGGAAGAGCACGAATTTCCTCAGGTAACTCTGATACAAAAACTGGTGGTTCCAACAATTTAATTGGCTCTGCAGGTTTTTCACCAGAGACCGCTTTTAGTGCAAACCCCGCTTGTAGGGCTTGTTCACCAGAATCATTACCAACGGCGACGTTGCCCTCTAAGACTTCAGTTCTCATAGCTGGAGGATCGGTAGCTTCGCTGACCACCCTAAACTCAGTACCGCGCACTGCGGCAACCGCTGCAGGGGTGAGAATCTCGTAGCGTGATGCAGGACCCTGAACAGGTTTTACTTTCGCCTTAGCACGACCACGATTTAAACGTACCCGCGTATCGACCATACCGCTTTCACCATAAAGCGACAGCGTATCAAAGCTAACTTCCGAGCCAGGAGTAATGATTAAAATAGATTCGTCAGCAAATTGTAGAGTAGCCGTGCCCTCACCGGTCAGAATCTGATCACCAACCAAAATCTTAGCATTCTTTTCCAACAACGTGGGCTCTTCTTGCTCTGGCCTTAATAATTTCACATCACCACGGGTAGATAACACCTTTACTGAGGCTGGCAGTATTTTTAACCAGGAAATAGGCAAATAAAGGCGAGTTCCAGGTTTGATTTGTTTTGGTTTCTCAACTTGGTTGCGTTCCGCAATCTTTTGCCAGCAATTAGGGGCCGCAATATATTTTGCGCACAAGTCCCAAAGGGTATCACCAGGCCTAAATGTATAAATCCATTCCTCAGCCATGGCACTCTGAGCGCCGAACAACAACACTAGAGCAAGCAAAAGCCGTTTTATTTTTAACATAGGAGCAATCATATAATTAATCTGATTCCACCGATTCTAAGCGATAGCCATGCTGATAAACCGTTTTAATACGATATCCTCGATCAGGATTGATATTCAGCGATTTTCTTATACGGCTAATATGGACATCCACTGTTCGGGTGTTTACATCTGCAGTCACACCCCAAATCGTTTCGAGTAAGTATTTGCGGGACAACACTCTGCCAACATTAGAAAACAAGCAAACCGCTAGATCAAAATCTTTTTCGGTAACATTAACTAATTCATCGTTGAGAAAAACTTCTCTGGCGGCCACATTGAATCGATAAGGCCCCACTTCGATAACATTGGCTATTTGGTCATTAACCCCTGCCCGTCTTGCTAATGCCTCAAGCCTTGCTTTCAATTCCGCCTGGCGAACCGGCTTAACCATATAATCGTCGGCACCAGCCTCCAAGGCCATCACCACATCTTCCTCAGCATCTCTTTGAGTGCAGAACAAAACAGGGATAGAGACATTAATGGCGTTTCGCACAGTTTGTAACACTTCTATACCGCTGATATCGGGTAATTCCCAATCCAGCAGCAACAGATCAAAGGCTCCCGTTCGAACATCCTGTATAAAGGCTGCCCCTTCATCACGATGAGTACATTCATGGCCAGCATCAATCAACCATTGCTTAACCATATTGGCTTGTTGTAGATCATCTTCTAGGTAGCCGATGTGCACGTTGAACCCCCTAACGCGAATATAATAGCTGCGAGTTTAACCTGATAAGGAATAGAAACAAGCCCCCTAAGTCAGGGGCCTGTCCACAATACGTGATAAGGGAAAGAAAAGAGACCGTTAGCTATCGAATGCCAACCATTCAATACGGAAACAGAGTGTTCGCGGGCCGTGATCCAAGATAAATAGCTGCCCTTGACTGCTATGCAGCAAAGTTCTTAATTTTTGCAGCGAATCCTTAAATTCGGATAGAAAATCTCTATCAAATTGCCCGCCTCGAAGCTGATTAGCATTGATATCGAGCCAAATACAGCGATCGCTGAGCAATGAGCTTGGAGCAATTTTAAGCTTTACACCACCATAGTACTCAAACAACTCGAGCAATAACCCCATGATGGCACGCTTCACCTCTTGCCGATTGAGCCTTACGAACTGCTCCTCACCGGTTGGTTGCCAATTAAGATCCACCCCTCGTGTACGCGCAATTAGGCGTAAGCTTTCCACTACATCAGATACAATGCTTTCGGCATTGCAAGCATCGCTTGTATCAATCGCAGACTGATAAACATTAGACCCGCTAACGGTTTTCAAAATTTTATCTGTGCGACCAGAGAATTTAAGACATTGAAAAGAGTGATGACTTGAACGCATTTTTTTGACTAACGCTAAGTGCCCGAACTCTTTGGGCGTGATGGTTTCGGCCGCCAACTTCTCAAGCGCCAAATCATGAATGTTGTGTGATTTCTTGATTAGCACCATTGGCAACTCTTCGCAGAGCAATTCCAGCTGGGTATGATCTCGAATATCAAATGAGCCATTATCAACGACCAAGCACGCACAATAATCTTGTAGCAACCCAGCTCGGTGCAATTCATCAATTTGTTCTACCAAATAATAACTGGCAATAAAGTCAGACCCTGAACCTTCCAGTAGTTGGGTTGCTGTCAGCCAATCTATTTCTTTACGCGCCAATACCAGTACGAATTGAGGTACTGTATTTTGTTGTTTCTTTGGAGATTCGAACTTGCCCACAACCGTTCCTCCCTGTGGAAGAATAGAAATAACACTAAACCGATGTGGGAAGTTTTAGGGAAACCAAGGGAGAAAGAAAGCTGAGCAACGCACGTTTTACTGCGTTTTTACAAACCAAAGTTCAAATGTAAAACACCGTAAAACGTGCTGGATATGGGAACAAATTAAACTAGACTTGCGGCATAAAACTAGTCTTGCTGAACGATTCCAGCCAATTTACGAGCATGCCATTTTTTCTCATCCACATTCATGCCACGCAGTATTTGAATACGTTGTGCCTGTGGTGATCCCGCGCCATGAAGAGACTCGGTTAAGTAACCTACCGCATTTCGCCCTAAGGTCATGTTTTCGATCAAACGTAAGATTTTTACACGGTCTTCTGTAGGTATATCTGCTTTACCTTTAAAGAACTTTTGCAGAATCTCAGCTGTGTCTTCCGCTTTAAAATCTTTCTCCGATGGCAGAGTTACCATCAAGCCACCAGCAAGGTCTTGAGCTAACCGAGATATTTCATAAGGAAAACGAGTGACGTTGTGCTTACACACATTGGCCAGCATTCCATTATTAATCCAAGCTCCCGATGGCAATGGCTCTGCCTCATGGGAAGACGCAATACTGGAAGAGAAAATCGTTTCATTGAGATGAACCATCTCTACTAATTTATCTTTGATATGGGACACTTTGTCGACGCCGTTATATTCGGCAATGCTCGCAGCAGCTCCAACCATCACATCACCCAAACCAGTTTTACAGACATAACTAGCTCGATGGTAATTAGTAAAACGCTCCACCATGGGGGCAGCAAATTCATATTCGCCATCCATAAACACGTGTTCCCAAGGTATGAAAACGTTGTCGAATACGACTAGCACTTCTTGGCCAGCATATTGAGCGTTGCCTTGATCGATTTCGCCACCTTCCATAGATCGAGTATCACAAGATTGGCGACCATAGATATAGCTCACACCTTCTGCTTGTAAAGGTAGAGCACCGATGATGGCAAACTCTTTATCATCTTCCGATAAACGCATAGTAGGAAGCACCATAATCCAATGAGAGTTCAAACCACCGGTCATATGGGCTTTAGCCCCAGTGATAAAAACA
>JAKSAW010000822.1 GCA_022361455.1 Pseudomonadales bacterium
CCAGATTCACCAGCACCGCCACGGAGATTTCCGAACCGGCTTCGGGCAGGTAGTTGAAAATAATATCCTTGCCCGCGCGTTCCCCAACATCGGCAAGCCCGTGAGGAACCCGGACCGCCACACCCTGAGACGGTGAAAACCCGGAAGCGGCGGTTAAGTTGCCGGTGACCCATCCGCCGCGGGCTAGATCTGAGGAGGCTTGAACCAAGACGGCGTAGCCGGGGCCGGAGCCGAGATTTGGGAAAAGAGAGGCGGCCGATTCTTGTAAGGCACCCATGGGCGGCACGCCGCGAGCAGTGGTTTCGGTGGTGCCGTCGGCGCGGCAGGCGGTCAATTGAAGGTCAAGGGATGTGCCGGTGGGATTGTCCACGGCGACGACGCTGCTGTATTGTCCGCTGTTATTGGAAACCCAGCTGTAAAGCAACAAACCGCCTTCATCATCGCAAGCGGTAACGGTCAGTTTGATATAGTCGACACAGGTATCTTCGATGACAAAAACATCCAGTGTATCCCGAGTGATGGTGCCCAACGCATCGGTCACCCCGGCCGTGTTCTGCAAGGTTCCCGACATGGCGGGCGGTAGGTTTCTCAGATCAAGGTTGAGCACCGCGCTTGCCCCTGCCGTCCAGGAAGGCACGGTTATCTGATCTAGGAAGGTTCCCCAGACAAAGCTTCTCAATTTCCCGCCGCTGTCGACAATCTGGTTGATATAGATTTCGTCATTGGTTCCCAGGTTATCGTTGCATCTCAGGCTGATTTCTAAATTCCCGTCGATAATACCCGGCGGCAGACCGGAAAAGGTGTAACCGAAAGGCCGGTCGCGGGTGCAATCGTCGAAATCCAAAGGATCGACCAATTGCCAGCGCAGGGCCATGTAATCAGCGAGGACATCCGAATAGACAGCGGGCTCGGTTGGCGCCTCGAATTGGTCTTCTTCACCGGCTTGAAAAGTTTCCGTCACCAATTCTCGGCAAAGGGAAGCCGGGCAATGGGTGATGGTCAGTCTCAGGAAGTCCACCGCGGTGTCGTCCTGTACCACCACTTCCAGGCAATGGTCGGCGAGCTTGGGCAGGATGTTGACGGTCTCCTCTCCACTGGGTAAGGCGCATAAGTCCAGGGTAAATACTTCCTCGCTACCCGTTCTCCAGGATCCGGTGGAAGA
>JAKSAW010000546.1 GCA_022361455.1 Pseudomonadales bacterium
CAATGGGCAATCTCATATGCTGGTGGCCATCAATAATGAACCATTGAAGATTATTCGTATTCGTTCAACAAGTACAGAAAACGTGAATACTCAGATTGCAAGTAATTTTAAATTAAATGAGAAACCGTGAAAATAATTAGAGTTGTATTTTTCTTGTGTTTGTCTACCTCTCTTCAGGCACAATTTCTGGAAGAGAGCAAGGATGTCGGTATAGAGCATGTATGTCATGATCCGAACCAAATGTCTGCGGGGGTAGCCTTTTTCGATTTCAACAATGATGGATTCGAAGACATTGTAGTGACAGGAAGCGTGAACCGAAACAAGGTATTCGAAAATCAGGGAGATGGCACGTTCAGTGACGTAACCGAGGTGTTGGATCTTGAAGAAATACATAATTTCAATACCACAGGTGTAATTACAGCAGATTTTGACAATGACGGATTTACCGACCTCTATTTCGGTACTTATCTGGGTGACCGGAGTTATCTTTTTTGGAATGAAGACGGCAAGCGCTTTAAAGAAGCCGCGGTGTCAGCTGGTTTAGATGATATGTTCATGGGAACCTCATTTGCAGTTGCTGATTACAATCTCGATGGCTATCTGGACTTATATGCAGGAAATTATGGAGGATCAGATTTTTTATATAAAAATAATGGTGACCGAACATTTAGTAATCAGGGTCATCTCCTGGACTATGGAGAAGGTGTTGGTTCAGCTTTAGCTGTAACATTTTCAGATGTGGATACAGATGGGGACATGGATATCCTATTGGGAAATGAATTCGATCAAATACCTCAACTCTCTAATCTACTCTTTATTAATAACTACCCGGAGAATTCATTTACAGAAGTGTCTGAACTTATGTCCTGGGATTTACGGATCAATACAATGGGTATAGCAACCGGGGATTATGATGAAGATGGGGATTTTGACTACTATGTAACAGATATATCAGATAACTATTTTTTTCAAAAAAACGAAGGACTCAAACTCGAAGAAA
>JAKSAW010000656.1 GCA_022361455.1 Pseudomonadales bacterium
AAGCACATATGGTATCCCTTCCGGATACCACATTTGAGTAGCATATGGGAGAGGAGGTGGACGCGCTCTTTGGAGGGAGATGAAGGTGCCGGGGCAGGAGGAGGAGTGTGCAGCACAATGCGCCGCGGTCCATCCTCCAATGAACACGTGTCGTCCTGGTAACTTAGGACGGCCTGCTTACGGTGCAGCCACGCATCCCCCAAGACACAATCAAACTCCTCCGTCATGGGGAGCACTATACAGTGCAATGTTTCGCGGTAACTTTGGATCTGGACCGAAACCGTGGCATACCCCTCCGCAGACACCTGCTGGCCATCAGCCAGGGTGACGGTGGGAAGGGGGGCAGCTTCAGGAGGAGGGAGACCTGCCTCCTCGCGGCGGTGCCGCTGCCGTTTGGTTTCTGGCTGGGGGGCAGATTGAACTGCAATGCCCACCCGTTTACAGAATGCAGCGCTGAGGTAATGAGCCCCTGAGGCGCCCGTGTCAATGAGGCACCTAGCAGGGGTGCCGGCTACTTTGCCAGCCAGGCCCATGCGCAGCCGATTTTCCTCGGACTGCAGGGCGGAATACACCGAGGGCACGGGGGGATCGTAGTAAACCTTGACTCCCCAAGGGACACCAGCCATGGGACGGCGAGACCCATCAGCACAAGGTGCAGTGAATAGTGGCCGTCCCTTTTCGAACTGGGCCACCAGTTGCATGCCTTTGAGTGCTGGATGGCGGGCCTGGCGCCAATCCGGGACAAGCAGGCACCCGCTGACAGTCTGGGGGTGCAACCGCTTTTGCTCGACATAATGGTCGATGAATGCCCGGATGTTACTGAATGGGGGATTAATCCAGACGTGTTCGCCGCGCAGGTCCCGAGTCAGGAAGCTGTTCTCAGGGTTGCAGTAGCGCGAATAGAGGGCATTGTCCCCAGAGGCGTTGGCACACGCATCGAGCGTGAAAGTTCGCCCAACGCATTTTTGAATGTGTTCAAACCAGGACCGCCGTAAACAACGGTCATCCCTGATGATCCGAGAGGGGTCCCCGGACACCGGGGCACGCCCAGAGGTGGACGGTGCCTAATCAGCAGGGAGGAGAGAATCGCGGGAGACCGCAGCCTCTACGGGGACAGCAGTCGCCAATGGAGGGGGTGTGCCCAGTGCAAGGGACCGGGGCCAGTGCCGAGGAGATGATCGGTGGGCGCCTGCGGCCCAGCGTGTAGGGGTCATTGCGGCGGGATTTGGAACATCCTATGT
>JAKSAW010000871.1 GCA_022361455.1 Pseudomonadales bacterium
GGCGGCGGAACTGGCGGCGGTCGAGGCGCGGCTGACGAAGCTGCCGCTCGACGCCATCCCCGGCGTGGCGGCGCTGCCGGCGGGGTCGGCGATGCCGTTGGCGGCGAACCCGCTGTTCGTCGGCCGCGAGGCGGACCTGATGACGCTGGCCCGGGCGCTGCGGCCGGGCGGCACCGCCGCTATCGGCCAGATCGCCGCCGCCACCGGCCTGGGCGGGATCGGCAAGTCGCAACTGGCGGCCGAGTTCGCGCACCGCTACGGCCAGTTCTTCCATGGCGGCATGTTCTGGCTCAGCTTCGCCGACCCGGCCGCCATTGCCGGCGAGATCGCCCGTTGCGGCGGCGCCGCCGGCCTACGCCTCGCCGACGATTTCGATAGCCTCCCGCAGGACCGGCAGGTGCAGGTGGTCGCCGCCGCGTGGCGCAACGCGATGCCGCGCCTGCTGATCTTCGACAACTGCGAGGACGAGGCGTTGATCGACCAATGGCGGCCGACGACCGGCGGCTGCCGGGTGCTGGTGACCAGCCGGCGCAGCGACTGGAGCCCGCATCTTGGCGTGCGGACCTTGCCGCTCGGCGTGCTGGCTCGAGCGGAAAGCCTCGACCTGCTGCGCAAACACCGCGACGACCTCGCGTCCGATGATGCAGACCTCGACGCCATCGCCGAAGAACTGGGCGACCTGCCGCTGGCGCTGCATCTGGCCGGCAGCTACCTGCGCCGCTACCGCCATGACCCACCGGGCGCGCCAGGCGCCTACCTGGCGGCCCTGCGCACGCCCAAGCTACTGCAACATGCCTCGCTGACCGGCGGCGACGGTTCGCCGACGCAACACGAACAGCATGTCGGCCGCACCTTCGCGTTGAGCTGGCGGATGCTGGACGATGCCGACCTGGTGGATGCATTGGCCAAACAGGCCCTGGCCCGGCTGGCCTGTTTCGCCGCCGGCGAGCCGGTGCCAAGGTTCCTGCTGCTGGCGAGCTTGGACCCTGGCGACGACGAGCCGGCGCAGCTCAAGGCGGCGGA
>JAKSAW010000873.1 GCA_022361455.1 Pseudomonadales bacterium
GCAGCTATCATATGGGTCAGCTTGAAAGAACGACCCTCCGCAGCACCACGCTGTGTAGCTTGACGACGTTTAGCAGACGCACGGCTCACCGCAGCTTGCCCTGATAAAGGCTTGGCGTCGAACTCTGCAATGCCATTAGGCTGATAGCTTTTGAATTGTAAAGCTGGTGCAGCCTGGGCCGCGACAGGCGCGGATTCCATACTGAGATTCTCAAGCTTTAAATTAGAGCGTGTTTGAAGAACAACGGTGACCATAACCCCCATCGTTTCTAACACATACTGTAGCTTCCATGCTTGATCCTCGGTTAAGTTTTGCTTAACCAGAGCGTGTTCTTTACCAAACCATTTCTCAATAGCCGATATCTGAATTTGAAAGCGTTCCTGAATAGCGGCCTTAGCCTCTTCAGGATCCGTACCTTCCACCACCCTTGTGAAGATTAATTTGTATCGATCGTCGCTCATACGACTTTCCCTTAAAGAGTAAAAAACTTAAAAACCAAACTGCAAAATAAACACGAACAAAATGTTCAAAAATCAACCAAACCTCGAGTCTATGGTCAATTATCAGACAATACAATGTGTATTTAGTATGGGGTGCTGGGAAAAAAGCCAGTTTTTTGGCGCTTAGCTAAACCAACGGAGCTAGCGCCAAGCAGGATATTCTAAGAAAGTGAGAACTGTGACGTTAATCAAACTAATCATACTAGGGCATTCGTAATTGTAGGGCTTTGAGAAGGTTATGATTAGACGCTCGCAGCTCTCGGTTTACATTGAGCAGCGTGGACGCCTCGGTTTCGTCAATACCTTCCAACAATCCGCGTTTAAACAAATCTGATTCGAACTGCTTGTGCAAGGTCCTATTTTCTTCAATCAGACGCTCTACTTCTTCATCGACAAAGGCTGGCTCATGCTCTGCCACAAACAAACCACAGAAATCACTATAAAAGTGTCGCTCAGGACTAATCAAACGCTGAATGAAATCACGAAGCAAGGCATTCTCAGCATGACGGAAAGACATAAAGTTCTCTCGCACATCTTTTAGTGATTTCACCGCATACACTGCGTGCCTTACTGAGCTTAGTAAGTTATGCAAGTAGTTGCCCTGCATAGGAGTTAATTCGTTTTTTTGTAAGTCGCCCGCGTACTCAAGAATTTCTCCCTCAAGTTTCTTTATGGCTTCGTAGCGTTCATTAAAGCTAAACCTGCTGGGAAACACGTCTTGCAATCCATCCAAAATACGTTGCGGCATTCGCATCGATGCAGGTTCTAGCTTTAAATTGCGCAGATTCAATTCTAAAGACTGTAAAATCAAGCGGTGAGATTCTTTCTTAATAGCAAGCATCGCCTCATCAACCATAGTCACCGGGACATTGTTGATATACTCACTCACATCCTCATCGTCAGTTTTAAAGAACGATTCAATCTTTCTCGAAAACGCCTTTAAAAAAGGCGTGAATAAAGCAATACCTAACAAATTAAACAAACTATGGAATGCCACCAAACTATAAAGCGGATCGGTTATTTGCAGCTGATTTTCAACTACCCAGAGAATTTGTCTTAGCAGCATTAACGCAATGAGATCCGTCACCAAATTAAAAATGATTTGCGCTAGCGCTACCTGCTTTTTAATTCTACTACCTTGAAAACTGCCTAAGGCCATTGTGGAGGTGGTGCCCATATCAGCACCGATAACTAAAGCTGCGGCTGCAGGCAAATCAACAATGCCTGCATGCAATGCGCTTAGAGTGATCATCATAGTGGCCGAGCTGGATTGAATAAGCGCAGTGAACACCACGCCAAATCCCATATAAACAATTAGCGGATAACCCTTCAGCATTTGTAAATCCACTTGCTGTGCTAATTGTTCGATACTGGATTTCATGCCATCCAAACCAAACAACAACAGCCCCAACCCAAATGCCAATAACCCCCATGACTTGCCGTGCTCGCGTTTATTAAGCGCTACAGCTACTAATGCACCCAATCCCATTAAAGGCACAGCCAACGCAGATAAATTCAATTTAAAACCAATGGTGGTTACGATCCATCCAGTAAAAGTGGTACCTAAATTTGATCCCATCACTACGCCAATGGCGTTGAATAAAGGAATAACTCCTGCCCCAACAAGCGCTAACACCATTAACCCCACCATGGAGCTACTTTGCACCACCATGGTAATAACGGTGCCACTGAGCATGGATGTTAATGGGTTTGAAGTGGTACGCCGTAAGAATCGACGAAAGGAATGGCTACTGAGTGTTCGAATCGCGTTTTCAAGCTGCAGCATGCCGAAAAGGAACAGTCCTAATCCGGCAATAAAGCCGATAAGACCAACAGATTGAAAAGGCGCTTCATTCCACATATGAAAGGTGCTTTAGTGTCTCGTAATCCACTAGTTTCGACCTAATGTGACTAAGTTTCAAATACTTAGTCACACCCGATTGATCAACATCAAATAATGTTAAATCTAACCAACTTATGGCGCCATTAAGGGTCTTAATGGTTTAATAACCACATGTTTGTTGCGAAAGGTTAAGTGACATGTCTGAATTCGAAATGCTAACCAGCACCATCGCCCTTTCTATGGGTGTCGCGTGGGCCAGTGGTATAAACCTCTATGCTGCCTTGTTAGTCCTAGGCATTGGCGGCTCTACGGGTAATATCGCACTGCCACCGGAGCTACTAGTGCTGGAAGATCCCATGGTGATTGGTGCCGCTGGTTTAATGTATTTCGTAGAGTTTTTTGCTGATAAAACACCAGGGGTAGATACCGGTTGGGATGGCATTCACACCTTTATACGCATCCCTGCTGGGGCGTTGTTAGCAGCGTCTGCCGTGGGCGATGTAACACCAGCCCTGGAAATTACTGCCGGTATTCTGGGAGGCAGCATGTCTGCAGCTTCCCACGCCACCAAGGCGGGAACTCGCCTGATGATAAATACATCGCCAGAGCCTTTCAGCAACTGGACCGCGTCTATTACCGAAGATGTTGCTGTTATCGGTGGCTTATGGGCAGCGCTAAATTATCCGGTAGCCTTCATGGTATTTTTAGTATTGTTTATTATTTTTATGATTTGGTTCCTACCGAAAATCTGGCGTGGAATTAAGTTACTTTTCCGCAAAATTGGCGAATGGCTCGGCTTTATTGAAAAAACCGAAGAACAATCTGAAAGCGCATCACAACAGAACGCGAAATCTAACAGCGACGCACTAGAAAAAATATCGCAACTGAAATCACTTTTAGATGATGGTGCCATCACCCCAGATGAGTTTGAGCACCAGAAAAAGCACTTGTTAGAGTTATCGCTAAACTCTCCATCTTCTTCAACTTAAATAGCAAACACGTTTACAAGGAAGAGCCTAATGTCAGAATTAAGACTAGGACAACGAGTTTATAATAATGCACTCTCGCGGCGCGACTTTGTGAAGCTCGCCGCCGTTTGTTCTACGGCACCACTACTAACAAATTGTGCAGTTAATCCAGTGACTGGTGAACGCCAGCTAATGCTGATGTCGGAAGACCAAGAAATCAGCATCGATAAGCGTCAATCCCCGCATCAGTTTTCCAATGATTATGGCGTCTATCAAAACAAAGCTCTGAATAAATATATCAATGGTATTGGTCAATCCTTGGCAGCGAATACCCATCGTCAACAAATGCCTTACTCCTTTCAGGCGGTGAATGCTAACTATATCAATGCCTATGCGTTTCCAGGAGGAACCATTGCGGTTACCCGTGGCATTTTGGTTAATCTAAACAACGAAGCTGAACTAGCAGGCTTATTGGGCCATGAATTAGGTCACGTTAATGCACGCCACACTGCTTCGCGCATGTCGAAAGGCACCTTAATAAATGTTGCCTTAGCCGGCACAAGCATGGCATTGGGTGATAGTGCTTTTGGCAATGTGGCTGGTCAAATTGGTCAACTGGGAGGTGCTGCAATGCTAGCTCATTATTCCCGAGATGATGAGCGCCAAGCAGACGCGTTGGGCATGGAATATATGGTTAAATCTCAGTACACGCCGTTAGGCATGGTTGGCCTTATGGATTTACTGCGCAGTTTATCGAAGCATCAACCATCTGCTATGGAAATGATGTTTTCAACCCATCCAATGAGCGATGAACGTTATGCTACCGCCGTTAAACATGCCGAAGGTCGCTGGGGATTTGCAAAGACCCAGGCTAAGCATCGCGACCGTTATATGGATAATACTGCACCACTGCGTCGTTTAAAGCCTGCTATTAAGGCGATGGAAAATGCAGAAAGACATATAGCGCAAGAGAAATTTCATGAAGCGAAACAAGATATCGCTCGATTTAAAAAGGCTGCACCCAATGACTATGTGGGCTTAATGATCCAAGGAAAGTTTTACTACGTACAGTCTAAATATAAAGAAGCGCGAAACTACTTTACCAAAGCAACCCAAGTTTTTCCTTCAGAAGCCCAGGCCCACCATCTATTGGGATTAACCCAACTGGGACTCAAAAGGCCAGAAGCAGCACTGCAACAGTTCAATGATTATGAGCGTTTACTACCAGGCAATCCCAACACCATATTCTTGCAGGGCATTGCTCTAGAAAACATGCAACAAGTGGAACCGGCTGCTGGTCGCTATCAACGATACCTAAGCCAGGTAAACCGCGGCGAGCAAGCCCAATATGCTTATCAACGATTAATAGAGTGGGGTTATATCCAACAACCACAGCAACAAAAATAAATTAAGCATTAATTTAGTAAAGCATTAATGCTTAGTGTTGTTGGTGTTATCTGTTGGCGACTTAGGCTCGACAGGACCTTCCAGTTGAGCTCGAATGCGAGCATAGTGAACGCTTTCGGGCTCAAGCCATTTTTCAAAGAAATCTTTTGGCTTTTCTGGGCGGCCAAAATGCCATCCTTGATATTTAAAGCAACCTTTTGATGCCAAGAATTCAAGATGTTCTTGGGTTTCCACACCCTCTGCCAATACATCCAATTCTAAGTGACGTGTAATTGCAATAATAGTTTCGATGATGGCGCGATCGTTTCTATCTTCCGTTAAATCACGAACAAATGATTGGT
Organism: Pseudomonadales bacterium; assembly: GCA_022361455.1. Classification (GTDB taxonomy): domain Bacteria; phylum Pseudomonadota; class Gammaproteobacteria; order Pseudomonadales; family Ketobacteraceae. The sequence continues at coordinate 5,060 of JAKSAW010000873.1, forward strand.
CGATTTTCAATTTGCTGATGGGCAAACTTTTTAAATAGGACAAAGAGGAATAACCAGTACCAAAGTCATCCACCGCGATATGGAAGCCCCTATCTCTTAAGCCCTTCATTTTTTGAATCACCGATTCAAGATCTGATAACAGCATGCCCTCCGTTAATTCGAGCTCAATTCGCATGGGGTCAACGCCTTGCGCTCTCACTACACTTAAAGTCTGCTCAGAAAAATTTTCCATGGCAAACTGACGGGGACTAATGTTCACCGCGAGCCGCTGAAAATCTTTGGGTAAACCCTGAGATTCCCAAACTCTTAACTGACGACAAGCTTCCTCTAATACCCATTCGCCAATTTTGACGATAAAGCCAGACTCTTCAGCAACCCCAATAAACTGATCCGGGCTTATTAAGCCTAGTTCAGGCTGCTCCCAACGGATTAGTGCTTCCGCTCCAATTAAACGACCTGCCCTATCCATTTGCGGCTGATAGCAAAGGAAGAATTCCTCTCGTTCTAAGGCCTGCGGTAACAACATTTGTATTTGTAGCTTACGCTCTACCGCCACCTGAATTTCTTTAGTGAAGAAACGAATGGTATTACGACCTTCGTTCTTGGAGCGGTACATGGCAGCATCCGCTTGGCGAAAAATATCGTGAATAGTTTCTTTTTCTTTTGGATATAGCGCTACACCAATACTACTACTCACATGCAGGTTGTAGCCTTCTATTAAAAACGGTTCAGCAAAGGACTCTTGTATTTTTTGTGCCACTCCACGAGCACGTTCTGCAGAGATGGTTTCATCTTCACTAAGCTCAGGCAACAACACCACAAACTCATCACCACCCAAACGACCCAACACATCTTCATCGCGAATCACGTTAGCAACCCGCTGACCAATAGCGAGCAGTAACTTGTCACCAACAGGATGCCCCAAACTATCATTGATATTCTTGAAATGGTCGAGATCAATAAACAGCAAACCACCGAAATATCCATGGCGCACTGATCTCGCTAATTCTTCTTCTAAACGACCAAATAAAAACCGCCTATTAGGTAGCTTGGTTAAACTATCGTAGAGTGCTTGCTTACGCACCATTTCCTCAGCCTGAACGCGCTGGCTGATATCGATAACTCCGGCAATGGCACCTTGATAAACACCTTCTTCATCAGTAATGGGCGTAGTATGCATACTTGTAAAAACAGTTTTGCCATTCTTATGGACAAAACAAATATCATGATCCTCGGACACACCCGCCTCACGGCGTTTCAGGTTATCTTCACTTTGCGCGATACCTTCTTCATCCATGAAGTCAAACATATGCTTGCCCATCATTTCTTCGCGACTATAACCAAGCATGGCCGCCATGGACTGATTCACCATCGTGGTGTAAGCATTTGCATCAACAACCCAGATTCCTTCTTGTGCTAATTCAAACAGCTCGCGATACTTTTGCTCACTGGCTTTTATCGCTTCTTCCATTTCTTTTTGCTGAGTAATATCTTCAAACGTAGAAATGAAACGAACAGGCGCACCTTTTGAATCCCGTTCAACAATTTTGCCTCTAACCTTCATCCACTTGTACTGACCATCACAGCAGCGAAGGCGATAGTTAGCTTGATACAAAGCGGCATCGCCACGAAAATATTCCGATAGAGCGATCCGCGCTAGGTCTCTATCGTGCTCGTAGACTAAAGATTTCCATTCAGAATAGGTGCCCACATGATCACGCTCATCATAGCCAAGCAAAGCACGCAGGTGAGCCGAATAAAACACCTCGTCCAACATCAGATTCCAATCAGCAACACCGTCGCCGCTGGCTTCCAAGGCAAATAACCAACGCTCTTCCGAGTTTCTAAGCTCGAGCAAGTTGTTCTGAATTTCCTTGGCCATTCCTTGAAAGGCTTCTTCCAGATCCAATATCTCTGTCAGATTACTTTGCGAAACGAAGTTGGTATTGGCACCACCACCAATCAAGTCAGTGAAGCGACGTAAGTTTTCCAAGGGCAGAATTACCCAAAAACGTGTCATAAACACCAGCATAGAAACAATCAAAGCTGCAATTAAGAGCATCAAAGCGATACTATCCCGCAGTAAGCGTTGCATTACGTCGTAGTCTTTTTCCAAAGACCATTGCACATAAAGTAGACCAACCTTGCTGGGCCGAATAGATGCCTTGTCTTGAGTGAACACTAACGGGTAATAGGCATTCAAGTATCGATCTTGTGAATCGATAATAGGTTCGTATTTAGCGGTAGCCAATTGCGCCATGGAATAATCGTAAGCAGGAAAAACATTAACCCCCAGTTCGCCATTCATCTCACTCTGAGTCGAATACACTACATCCCCTTCGGGACTCACCACGGCAGCGAGAGTGACATCATTCATAAGGGCTAACGAAAGTAGATCATTCTTCACATGAGACAATTCATTCTTCAGTAAGTACTTTTCCATATGCCGCTGAGTTTGTACCAACACATCATGCATATTTTGCTGATTAGTGACCTTCAATTGCTCACTTTGCGCCATGTATTGATAAACGATCAATATGGCAACAGCAAGCCCTACCACCACAAAGACGAAGGTGGGAACAATGGTACGCAATGATCGCTGCAGGCTCACAGCGCTACCTCGCGAATGAAATTATCACGACAAACATCTTGAAAACTCACAGGTGCTTCTATCACTTTTCGTGCAATCATTATATCCATAAGTTTGTCAGCAGCCCCTTCAAAACCAGTTTTGCATTGGGCCATCAACTTAATATTCTCTTTAATATCTGGCAACTTAATTTGGCCATATCCCAAGATAACCGCATCGCGCCCCAAGTCAGTTCTTTTTGCTATGCTAGAAATCGCTTCGTAATCAGTGTCTAAAATCAAACCGCGAGCTTTGAAATATCCGCTAATAACTTTTGCAATACGATCAGGGTATTTTTTCAAGGCTGTCTCATTCACTGCAAGGACATCCATAATTGTGCCGGGAATCTCCCGAGTATTGAAAAGCTCGCGATAACCAGACGCTAGCAACTTGCTCTTCACCGGCTCAAAAGTAATCACCGCATCCGCCTCTCCGGACGTTAATACCCTTTCATGCTCATCATAGGTAGCTGGCAGCACATGAATTTCATCCAGGTCTAGATCACCTTTGGTAAGCACCGCATCCAAGATCACCGCACCCAAAGCAGTATTCTCTACAGCGACCTTTTTACCTTTAAGGTCTGCTAAGGTTTCAATTTCTCGTTTAGCAATTAGCGTATCTCCGCCAAAGGAAAAATCGATCACCATAACCACTTTGAGAGGCTTACCATATTCTAATGCACTAATGGTTTCATCGAGGGTTAAGGCTGCGACATCCACAGACCCGTTGTAAAATGCGCGCAATACCTCGGTAGCAGAGCCTAACTCCACCACCGATATTTCTGATTTATTCCAAAATCCAAGGGACTGGGCCGTAAAGAACGGTTGATAACCTAACCAATCATTAGCGCCTAGTTTGAGGACGTGCTTATCCACTGGCTGACAAGCCAGTAAGACGGTTAGCGCCATGACCAAACTAAGCTGCCCAAGGTGGCGAAACATCCCATTTCTCCTTTAATAAGCCTGAGTATCCCTCATCATAAATATAGCAGGCTTATTAGAAGACGCTGGGGCTATCCACCAAAGCGTTCAAGAATCCAGGGCACCACATCAGCCATTAACTCCGCAACGTCGGGGGCCTCCTTGGCGCCAAATTCGGGCTCAAAGTAATGCTCTGCTAAATAGGATTTGTAGACCTTATCTTTAGCCTTCACCATTTGCCAAATGGGCTCTGCATCAGCCTTCGGATAGATTTCCTTGTCTTTTTCCGCATAAGCAACCATCACTGGTTGGTCGATAATGGTTGGCAAGTGTTTATCGAGGCTAGCATTCGATGAAACGCCGGACCAAGTAGATAGCCACGCCTCCGGACGACATACCCTGCCAAAACCTAAGGATTGCATGTTCATTAAATCAGGACGCTCCGAGAGCAAAGACCCCATTCCTCTTGGACTAGGATCTAAACTCGGATCGGTGTAATGCAAGTTTGCCATGGTACGGTAGATCACCATAATGCGCTCTAAGGCGCCAAGCCGACCCAACAATTGGCGTTCGCGCAAACCAAGACTTCCCTTACTAGCCTCATATTTCGCTTCGTGCTCACGGGATTCACCCACCATTTCAAGGGCCATTTGATCCAGTCGCTTAACCCTGTCTAATTGCGCTTGTCGATATCGCTGCACAAATTCCGCAGAATAACTGGAAGCTTTTCCCGGGCCCGCATAACCATTGTCCGGATGATACATATCCAGGGAATCATCGGTTAGTGTAGGATCAAGCTCATCCACAACGGAGGGATCAATACACTCCTGCAACACCAAGCCTTCACCACGATGTGCGCTCACTAGAATCAAACCATCCGCCGGAACCATCTGCACGCGGGCAAGCTTTGTTGAATCACCCGCTGGAGTGTTTTGAATTCGTTGTTCAGGTTGGAGTAGAGCTTGCGCCTGAAACATCGTCGATAGCGCACCACCACCCGAGTTACCAAATAAAACCACTTGGCTAATTTTCTGGTCTTCTTTGAGGTAACTAACCCCAGCAGCCACATCAAGAATCAAATCCTCATGGATCGCCGCCATGTCGTTGTTAGCACAACGGGTATTTAATGCTAAGCAACTAATGCCTGCTTCAAGTAAATCAGGAATACAGTAATGCCTGCGAAATTCTACTTTGGGATGCATTACCAAAACAGCAATGTCTTGGCGCTTTTCCGGGCTGGGGCGATAAAAAATCCCACTGGACTCACGCATATCTTGCGCTTTAAGAAAAACAGGAATCTGCTCATTCCCATCGGGTAACTCACCTAAAAAATTAAATGGCATTCCCATCCAATAGGTTTTGGAGATAAGTAACATCGTCGATCTCCTTAACTAACCTTTTCAGCTTTCTTCCGTGTGTCTTCACCAATATCTTCATCACTAGTATTAAATAGCAAATCGTAAGCTTTATCGTGCCCTTGCTCTTCTAAAGCGTTTTCGACAGTGGTGTAAGTGAACTCCAACATAATCATATTGGGATCCACTAAATAAAGTGATTTACACCAGCCGTGATCCGTTTCGCCAAGCAGCGTTACTTTCTTTTCTTTTAAACGGGTTTTCATGGCTTGAAAATGTTCTTCGTTTTCAATATCGAATGCCAAGTGATTTATCCAAAGGGGCATTCCTAAGCCGGTGGACACGTCGGTTCGATAATTTTCTGTTTCACCAACCCCATGCAGCTCAAAAAAAGCCATACACTGATCGCGGCCCATATCAAAAAAGTAGTGTTTAAAAAAGCCTTTTCCCTGACGATGATTTTCGGTGCGCTTTAAAGGCATACCCAGTTTTTCATGGTAAAACTCGTAGGTGGCTTTGCTGCATTTGGTGGCGAAAGCAAGATGGTGCAGGCCATTGGCTCGCACCGAGGAAGGCGTAATCGGCATAATGAAGTCCCTCTATGGCTCCCTGGCAGGCTCACCTAATTAGATTTCGCCGCAGGGATTTATTGTTTTTTTGAATTTAATTGTTAGTTAAATGCATTACTCAAAAAATAGCACTTCCAATCGCACTGTGATTGAAGACACGGAGTCGTAATCATCTCGCCTTGGAAATTCTACTTCTGGTATGACATTCAGGTACAACCAATCTTTATAGAGTAATTGCCGATAGTCGATGGCCAAATATGACTTATCTATAACCGTATGATGCAAACTGCTGGCGAGGGTTCCCCAGCTGTAACGAACTCCGCGTGCATCGTCGATACGATTGAAGAAGCTAAATACTTGAGCGGCATCCATACTATCTCTAGTTTCACGCCATTCAAGTTCGCTTTTTATACGAAAGAACCAGTCATCGCTAATACGACGTTCGAAATTGAGGGTTTCATTAGCTCGATAACCATCATTCTTGTAATAGGCGATACGTTGACGAAATTTAGCAGACCAATTTTCATCTAAACTCCAGCGGCGGGTCGCCGTATGCCGAACAAACGGATTCACCGGCGTAGATGCCCGCACCCCAAGCTCACCTTTGCTCTTCCACTTACTCATTTCACTGTTCACAACCTGTAAGGCTGCTGTAAAGGTACTCTCATCAGTGGAGTTTTCATCACTGGAACTGGGCCGATTTTTATCTTCTAAGGTTTCATCATCGTCCGGATCGTTTTCGATGACTAATCTGAGCTTGCGCTGAGTAGCGGGCAGAGACAACCTAAACTTCAATTCCGTATTATCAGTAACACTTTCTCCTTCTTCGAAAGTCCCAGAAAATCTTAACCTAGCAAAGCTTTTATTATCATCATCGAGTGCCTCATCACCGGCAAAAAAGCGGTCGATTCCCCGCGCCATTCGCTCTATCCCAGAGGAAAGGTTATCTCGCGAAAGCTCCATCCAACCGGCACTGCGACGCCAAAAAGAAAGATCACCTTTTTCAGCGATATCCTGATCTACAGCTTCCATATCCATATCGGTCGCAGCTGTATCGCCATCATCTGAGGGTTGTTCAACGATATTTGCCTCAGTGCTTTTGCTCGCAGGCAACTCTTCCACATTGGCCGATGGTATTTCTGAGGCAGGATCAACTAGCTCTGGAGACTCTTGTGCAAAGGCGCTACCAGCCACCAAAACGCTAAGTCAACCAGCAAACAATAAAGCTCTACTAAGCAACAAGTTAAAGTTAAGGGAGGATAAATAACTGCTCATCCGAGCCATTATGGTTCATTTCAGCGGTTCTGAACAGCTGGAAAACGAGGGCAACCACTATATAGATCAATAAGTTAGCAAAAGCTTATGGCTTGTAACTAAAAACCAGCAGGCAAAAAAAAGCAGCTTTCGGACACCTCACATATCCGAAGGCTGCTGTTTGCAAGGGGTTTTAAAAGGGTAACCGATATGGGATAACCCACATCTGGAACCATCGTACTATATACTTAAAAAACTGGCAAGCGTTTTTTGTATACGGTGTAGAGTAAAATGCATATTTTTTACTGCCAGATAAGAGCTGCGGGGAAGTTAGGTTGTGGGTTCTAATTTTTATGCGTACTTTCTAGCGCTTTGCTGGCCACTGCCAGCGTTTGATGAGGTTGGCGCCCAAACACCGAATTTAGTTAGGAATAGCGCCACAAACTAAATGGGTACCCTTGAAGCTTAAGCTATGGTGAGAGAGAAAATGATCAATATTAATCCGAAAACCGTTATTGATTTCGCACTACGTCAGTTAGACAACGTGGGCTATGAATTACAACGTCGCGGAATTAGCAGCCAAGTTAACCGACACAACCTAGCCGCTCTGGCGATGACTAAGCAACAACAGGTTAAAGGCGAAATGGCTCGCTATGAACTTAAACTTGCAATACAGCGCAATAAAATTGAAAAAGCACGCCAGCAAGCATTAGATACTGTAGACGGCGTTATTGAGAAGCTACCTGAGCCAATCGCTACTCAGGTTAACCGCGCTAAAGAATTGGTTGCATAATTAATCAACCAATCACTTTATAAAGCAGCAGCTTTTAAAAACCTCTGATTGATTCAGTAGCTTGATATCGGTCAGAGGTTTTTTATTCCTTATTCGACATCCCCGATAAATTTCTGTTTAATCATTCCCTAGATCAAGCACACCTACCATAAAGCGGCTATTCATCGGGGCGAACACATGGCACACACCAGCACGGGCGGCATTCCATTCGAATTCAAGCAACGCGAATCCTCCAATAAACCTCAAAAAAATGCGCCTTTCCACTTGCTTATAGTCGGCAATTTTTCCGGCGCTACCTATGAACAACGTGCTGATATGCCAGCCATCAAGCAAAGACCCTGGTATAGAATTGATTGCGATGACATCGATGATGTCCTACGGCAACTTTCACCCACAGTGACCCTGCAAGCTGGAGGCGATACCCCTTATCAATTTACTCCAAAAGAGCTTGATGATTTTCATCCCGATGAACTTTACCGAGAGTTCCCTCCCTTTAGCCGCTTAAAGCAACTACGCAATCAACTAAACAACAATGCAACCTTTGCTGAAGCCGCCGAAAAACTTGAGCAATGGCTCGGTATAAAGCCCTTACCTACACCCAATCAGCCAGCCAGCCCTAAACCAATGCCAGCACCCGCAGAGGGAGGCTTACTAGACTCTATATTGGATTCCACCGCCGACAGCAGTGCACCACCATTAACAAACAATCAATCCACCAATGCCTGGTTGAGACAACTCGTGGATGATGCTGTGGCGCCTTACACGCTGCCTGCGAAAGATCCTCGTAAAGAAGATTATCTTAATCTATTAGACCGCAGTATTTCAGATTTAATGAGATCTCTTATACACAATAATGCTTATCGTTCCTTAGAAAACCATTGGCGTGGTTTGGACTTTATTCTAAGACGCAGCGA
>JAKSAW010000874.1 GCA_022361455.1 Pseudomonadales bacterium
GGATCGACGACAGGGCCCTGGTTTGTAAAAGATTGAACATCAATATAAAAATCTTGTTGGTCATACCCACCTTGGGTATTACTCACTCTTAAAAAGATTTGATGATAACGCACATCATCAACTGTTGGGGTCCACGTTAGTAATCCATTGCTATCAATAGACATTCCTTGTGGGCCATCAACTAACTCAAAGGTTAAGGGTAAATTCGCAGGATCCGTAGCTTCTAGCTGATACTGGAACTCGATTGTTGCTTCGCCCCTTTCAACAGGGTCTGGGGTGGAAACGAAGGAAGGATGAGCCGCATCCGTCACCACTAAGGTGAAAGTAACAGGTACGTTATTACTGTTATCCGATACGGTGACTGTGATGTCATGGGAACCGACCATATTAGTGCCAAGATTATTACCATAGGCAAATCGGAAGGACATCACGTCAACACCATTCTGAACGACGTAAGAACCGTGCCATGGGCCATAATAACTGCTGCCATAGCCAGACAATCTATCGGGATTGTCCATCGTATCTGGCCAATAAGACGGTTTTGGATTGGCAATAGGCAGCCTTACTACAACAGGTTTGCCGGCCGCAAACGTAAACGTGAGATCATCTAACAACACTTCTGGTGCGATGTTTTCCTCGACTGCAACACTCCAGTTTTGTGTCGCTGTTTCACCCCACGGATCTCGACCTTGGATTTCGAAATTGAAAGTCCCAATCTCCGTAGGCGTCCATCTTAGGTCTGCCGTTCGGTATACATAGGCCGCTCCAAGACCACCTGGTTGCGCAATCGCACCAGCAGGGCCTTCAATGATATCTACTTCGTGGATGTCCCCATCCCACTCAAAGTTAATAATGCTATCGCTCGCAGAACCTAACAATTCAAGCGCGTTTAAACTATACGTGTAAGGCACTCCCACCATTGCAACCGTGTTTGGAGAGTTTTCACTAAAGACTGGCGCTCGGTTGCGCACCATCGGATTCTTAATTTTGAACGATTGCATCGTTTCAACAATGCCATCACTCACGGCAACCGTTACATCTACGCTGTCATAGAAAGATTCAACGGAATATAAATAGTATTCCGAGCTGGGAAGTCGATTACTTGGAAAGCTAATTGCAAACTCAGGAACCAGCCAAGTAACCACGCCATTTGCATCTATCGACATGCCATCTTCAGGGTTGTCTATGCGATAAGCTAAGGAATCGCCATTGACGTCTAAGGCATTAATGGCATAAGTGAAGGTTTCGCCAGCGGCCCACTCAATGACAGGCTCGGATAAAATAACAGGTGCGACATTATCAGATCCAGTGTAAACACTCCAATTGATGACATGTTGGACATCTACGCCCGCAGCGCTGAAGGTTACTGTATCTGTACCATCGGTGATGCCCTCGACACACACTTGGGCCGAACCATCTAACTCCGTCACAGGGTACTGTGATTTTTGTTGAGTACCATTGATTGCAACGTTTAATCTGATTGCACCTGCTGGCTGCCCAGTGTCATCCATTACAGAAGCATCTA
>JAKSAW010000522.1 GCA_022361455.1 Pseudomonadales bacterium
CCCACCCCTGGCGGTCACGCGGCATCGGGCGCATTTCAGCAACATGGCTGCGACAGTGCGGTGCAGTGGTAAACCAGTTCGCTCCCTACCCCGCACACCCGACACCCCCATTCCTCCCAGCGCCTATACCAACCTTGATGATCAGAAATGGGTCGGTACGCCCCCTGATACACGGCGAGGGTGATGCTGCCAGAGGTTTGGAGGTCGCAGGGCTGTAGGAAGGCTGCACGTTCCAATCCCCGACGGTGAGGTGGTGGAGAGGTGGACCGGGCACCGTAAGCTCGCTCAAGCGACAACGGATACGGCGGAAACGCGAGCGATCGCACCGCGGACGGCCGACGGCACGGCCAACGGTCACGCGGGAGTGAAAGCAGCACACGCGCAGCCCCACCAGAGCTGAGGAGAGGCCGCGAACGCTCGAGAGACCGCACAGCAACAGCAATAACAAAAGGGCCCCAAGGATCGAGACACCCTTCCCTGTCAAATACTCCCAGGGGGGTCCCCGTCCAGCCACGTGTTCACTGTTCAAGGCCGCGATCCATCCCGTCAACGAGTCCCCATGTACAAGGTACAATACCCCACTACTCCACCCAGGACGCCGCTGTCCACCGTACAGCCCCACGGCTGTCCCGCCGACTGCCTGCAGAGCCCACGCGCCCGTCACCTAACCCTCTGCTAAGTGCACCGCGTCACCTCTACCCCGCTCGCCGGCCTTCGCGATGTCCCGTCATCGCTCCTCATCCCCCAAGCCGGGCTATCTCCCCCACCATCCTTCCGCGCCCTTCGGGTGGAAGTTCCTCACGTCGTCCACTCGTAGGGGGTGGATTCTGCGGCTCACTGCCTACCGGTTCACTCTTCACCTTCGGAGAACACACCTTGACGTCGCGCCACACCATGAAGGAAGACGGCCAAGTCGGCCGCCCGCCGTCTAGTCGCCTCCGACGGCTCCACGCACCTCACCGCCAAGGCCTCCCCGACTCCCTCGCTGGCGTCGAGAGCGGTGCTGCCCCTCTCTTCGCCCTGCAACTCGTCGAGCCGCCCGACCGCGCGTGGGTTGTCGATGCGACCCGCCTCCACCGGGGATGGTTGTTCCGCTGCCGGCCCGCGCTCCATGGGCATTGCTCCGCTCTCGCATCGTCGCCGCTTCCGCGGCCTTCGCC
>JAKSAW010000146.1 GCA_022361455.1 Pseudomonadales bacterium
CTTGCAAAGAAACTCTGTCCCAATCTCTATGCTGGATTATTCATGCCGTCAGAGCTGAAGAGCACGCATGTCAGCAGATTGCGCCGTCGCAGAGCATTTAATTGCATTTTAAATGTTGGACAGCACTTTGTGACTGTGGTAGCTCGTCCAGGCTACCTCCTCTACTTGGATTCCTTTGGCTTACCGGCGCTTCACAAGGATGTGATTAACTTCCTGCACTCACTCAGTAGCAGCAGAGAAATCTTCCAGAACAAGAAGCAGATCCAAAGGGGGAGCTCAATGCATTGTGGTCTGTATGCATTGCTATTTACTTGCTACTTTGACAAGCCCCAGCAAAGCTTTAGGCTTCACTTTACCAAAATGCCCGGCCCAAGAAATGATGCACTTTGTGTGGATTATTTAGAAAAGTTAGTTCAATAAACAGCAGACAATTTTTTTACGTGCGCACATTTCATTTATTCTCCCAAGTGAAAGGGATTAACACAATAATAGCATTTCTTTGTCGACTTGTACAAATCAATTAGTACACTGCCATATGGAACGGAATGTATAGGACATAGCAAGAACCTCTTATCATCGAAAGATGTCATGGAACATTTCACAGACTGCACAAGGAGATTCTGGTGATCTTTGGCCTGGATGCTGGTCTGCTTGACTTCTACACTGCTAATGGTGTCAATGCACTCCTTGAACTGCTCAAACTTGATCTTCTTCTTGTAGCACGTTTTCACGCCCTTGGCCTTGGCCACTGTGTAGTTGTCATCCGTCTTGAAGGCATAGCATTTACTCCGCAGTCCTACAAAGGTGGTGATGTTTGAATTTACCATTTCATTCTTCAGGTAGCCTGTCAGATACTTCCTGGAGGCGTCGTATAATGGATGATCCTCGGGATAATTACTGGTGTCGACAACGCTGCTGAGCTTGTGCATCACCTCATCACTACTAGATGCTTCAGCCAATAACAAAAAACTGTCAGTGTCTGAGAACAGGACTTCCACTTTACCATCTAAGGCAGGGCGAATCAC
>JAKSAW010000596.1 GCA_022361455.1 Pseudomonadales bacterium
AAACCAACGAATTAACCAGCCAGCATCCTGCAGTGAAGACTCGCGAACAAGAAATACAGTTTCTGAAAGATTATTTTCTAGCGCAATCTTTTGCAGCACTTCATCACTAAGCCACCGCTCTAGAATAACCACCGCAGCTGAGTTACCGCCAAAGACATGCTTGGTGAATGCATCGACTTGCACAATTTCGAGTTCCATTGCGACTTCCTTTGTCTGTGAAAAGTCAGGGGTTGACTAGTGAATATTAGAGCTAGGAGCAATTAGATCGTTAAGGGGCACCGCTTTACTGAAATAATATCCCTGGGCCATGTCACATCCATGGGTTTTAAGAAAACGAAGTTGCTGCTCGTTTTCTACACCTTCAGCAATCACCTTAATATTGAACTTATGAGCCATCGCGATTGAGGCCAACGTAATCTCAATCGCCTCACGATCACTAGGTACTCGATTGATAAAAGACTTATCAATTTTAATCGCATCAATAGGTAACTGACGCAAGTATCCCAGTGAAGAAAAGCCGGTACCAAAATCATCAATTAAAATGGAATAACCAAGCCCCTTAAGTTTTTGCAATTTATTTAAGCTTTTATTCACATCCTTAAAGACAACTTTTTCCTTAAGTTCGATTTGATAATCAACGACACCACCGCCTTGACGTTCAGCAACTTTTTCCAACATGGTCATGAATCGCTCATCATCAAATTGCTTGGCAGAAACGTTAATAGATATCTTAAGGTGTTCTAATCCTTCCCGAACTAATGCTTGTCTAGTACGCTCAACCTCTTCAAGAACCCATTCACCAAGTGGCACCACCAATCCAGAGTTTTCAGCGACTTCTAAAAAATCTTCAGGAAAGCGCACATCAGTTTCTGGGTGCTTCCATCGCAACAGAGCTTCAACACCTGTCACTTGATCATTTGCAAGACAAACCTGGGTTTGGTATTCCAATACAAACTGATTTTGTTTAATTGAGTCTCTAAGGTCATTTTCTAAGGAGATGCGTCGCTGAGCCTCATCATGCATGGATGCAGAATAAAAATGGTAGTTATTACGCCCCTGTCGCTTCGCCTTATACATGGCAAGGTCTGCATTACGTATTAATGCTTCAGGCACCACGCCATCATCTGGTGTGATACTAATACCAATACTAACGGAAACAAAATGCTCGTTGCCCTCGTATTCTATCGGTCTAATTGCCTCATCCAACATATAAGATGCTACCCGCACAGCGTCATCATTGGAATGAATATCTATGAGAAGCACACCAAACTCATCGCCACTAATTCGTGCCACTGAGTCAGTCTCTCGAACTTGGTTTCGGATGCGTGTGGCAATAGTTTTTAGAACAAAGTCTCCAGCATCATGACCATAAGTGTCATTTACTTCTTTGAAATGATCGAGGTCCAAAAATAACAACGCCGATTTGGTAGCACCGCGCTTTGCCTGCTCCAACATCCTGGTCAAATTATGCTTAAAGAGCACTCTATTTTCCAAGCCAGTTAACGCGTCATAAAATGCCAATCGTTCCATCTCATCTTGACGTTGTTTCAAGCTAGTTACATCTTCACAAATAATCACGTAGTGATCTGGCAATTTACCGGAAGAAAAAATTGGCGAAATAGTTGCTTGAAACCAGTGCGTGGCTCGCCCTGCATCGAAGCCACACAACTCCATCATCTTCTGCCCCTTGGCAAATGTTAAGAACTTTTCTTCATCCACGGTTGGAAAGGGCAAGTTCTGTTCTAGATCCGATAAAGGTCGACCTATTAGCGCGGAACCTAAGCTCCCGGTAAAATCCTGCATGGAATTATTGACGTAAACAATTTTCCCGGTGCGATCAACAATGGTCACCAAACTCTTACTATTTTCCAAAGCATGTGACATCAGCAGCAAAGACAATTCCCGCTGATGGCGAATTTCGATCTCTTGTTTCAAATCTTTGTTAAGTACTTCTAAGTCTTCAGTTCGCTTAGCAACCCGCTCTTCCAAATGCTTATTTAACTCTGTTAGCTTAGTTTCAGCAGCAATCAATTCATCGGTTTGTTTCACTAAGAATTGATTAGCTTCTTCTAAATGACAGGTTTGTTCTTTTACCCGTTTTTGTAATCGATTATTGAAAAACACCAACACCAAAACAAAAACAAAGCCGCCTAAGAGAATAAAGGAGAAGGTTTTCCAAGCTGCCTCAAAATTACCCTCCATCAAACGCTTTTCTGGATCAAAAATAAACTGATCTGAATCGAAGCCACCACTCACTAAATGCAAACTACGAAAGGTTTCCGCTATATGTTCCCAGCGACCTGGGTTCATATGCCCCATCTCCACCAACTTAGGCATAATTAATTTACGACTGACCTCAGCTTCGTACTTTAACTCTGCTCGCGTGCGCTGTGATTGATAGCGGTTCAATATGATGTCAATCATTTCATTGGGGTGCCCCATGGCATAAAGCCAGCCGCGCAAAGTGGCTTCGCGAAATCGAGTGACTTCATCGAAACTGTTTTCAGCGCGTCGTTGAGAAGTGAAAAGCGTATCCCCATAGAAATCCACACCATAAACCCGAGGCTCTAAAACATTATGAGCAATATTTTGCTGCTCTAAAATAAAGGGCTTATCGGTGATGTAGCCGACCATGGCATCGACTTTTTTAGTAATTAAATCATCAATATTGAAGGACAAAGGAATCTGATTAACTTTGGACTCATCGACACCTTCTTTGAGCAGCATCCCCAAAGTGTTAGCGCCGTAATGCCCCTCTGGAAACATCACCTTTTTTCCAACAAGATCTTGCGGGCTGGTGATGCCAGTTTCACGGAGACTAAGTAAGACCAGTGGCGAATGCTGGAATATAACCGCTAATGCCGTCACCGGCCTGCCAGTCATTCGGTAGAGGAGGAGCTCAGCATTCGCTACTCCATATTGGGCATTACCATTGAGAACTTCTTCGATCGGATTTATCCCCGGTGCAGCTTCTTTGAGGGTGACATCAAATCCAGCATCAGAATAAAAGCCTTTTTCCTTGGCAGCATAATAACCTGCAAATTGAAACTGGTGCTTCCACTTGAGTTGTAACGTGATGGGTGTTAAATCAGAGGCATAAGCTTTTCCCACAAGCAGGACCAGGAATAAGCCAAAAAGCAAGCAGAAACGACTTCCCTTTGCTAAAAAACTTGGTTGTTTGTATTTCCTTATTCTCAACATCCTGTTAACTCGTGTAGCGGCAAAAAGGTCCGGGCGGACGAAGACTAAATGGCCAAGACTAGCTAAAAAGGCTTCAACTAATCAACCCCAATGTAAGTAGATCAGGCTGGTCCACCAGCAACCGTTAAGCCCTCTATTAGTATAGATCCGGTTTGAATATTGCCGCGTAAATCTAAATCATTTCCAACGGCTCTAATATTTTGGTAGATATTCGCCAAATTGCCAGCAACGGTAAACTCTTGAATCGGGTATTGTATTTCCCCATTTTCAATCCAAAAACCAGCGGCACCGCGGGAATAATCTCCGGTAACAATATTCACACCCTGGCCCATTAACTCCGTGACTAGAACCCCTCTATCTAGTTTTTTGAGAAGGTCAAAAAAATCTTCTCCGGTAGTGCTGGTGCGCACATTTCGCGCGCCACCGGCGTTGGCAGTGCTGCGCATACCCAAACGGCGGGCACTATAGGTGCTCAACATGTAGCTGGTTAAGAGTCCTTCATCAACAAAGTGCTTCGCTTGGGTTGGCAAACCATCGCCATCGCAAGCGGCGCTGGAAATGCCCTGAGGAATATGAGGCTTCTCAAAAACCGATAAGCAGCTGTCCGCCACTTTTTGATCAAGCTTATCTAGCAGAAATGACGACTGCCGATACAAATTGCCACCTGCTATAGCTGAGAGAATATGCCCAATTAGGCCACCCGCCAACGGGGCAGCATAAACAACATTATACTGGCCTGTAGGGACCTTTTTAGGATTGAGCCTGGCAATGGCCCGCTCTGCTGCTTTACGACCCACTTGAGCAGCATCCTCTAGCAGCCCTGGAACCCGGTGTCTTGTCGACCAATAATCTCGTTGCATGCCATCACCTTCTCCAGCGATCAAGGCGCAACTAATACTGTGACTAGTTCCGAGATTGGTATTCATAAAACCATGGCTATTACCATACACCCTCAAACCTATGCCGCTAGCCACCGTGGCGCCTTCGGAGTTCTCAATACCAGGTAGGGCAGTACCTGATGCTTCGCATGTTAGCGCCACCTCTATAGCTTCTTGAGGCTGCAGTTGCCAAGGATGGAAAAGATCCAAATCGGGAAATTCCTGGGCCATTAACTCGGCATCAGCCAAACCCGCGTAACTGTCTTCTGATGTATGCTGAGCAATATCCCAAGCAGCAGCCACAGCTCTCTTAACAGAATCTGATGACAAATCAGATGTACCTGAACTGCCCTTAGATTTTCCTTTATAAAGCGTAATGCCAAAACCATGGTTCTTAGTGAACTCAACCGTTTCCACATCGGCTTTGCGCACAGTTGCGACTAAACCTTCATCTGTTGATGCAGCCACTTCCGCCTGACAAGCACCAAGGCGCTGTGCTTCTGAGAGCGCTTGTTGAACACAGTTTATTAGAGTTTGCTTATCAGTATCGATATCCATTAACTAACCTTGCCAGATTCATCCACGGTTGCTTACGCAATCTGTTATAATCCCGTTAATTATAGCGAATAGGTATTTGCATCACTCATACTTTTAAGGCCTAAATAAGTAAGATGATCGAAGAGAACGACATTAATGAGTCTGATGACTCCGAAGAGTGGGTCAGTAAAACCCAGCGCAAAAGGGAAATGCAATATCGTCAAGATTTGGGTGAGCGAATTCTGGCACTGAAACAGAATCATCGGGATCAATTGAACTTGTCCGAGGAGCTCATTAGAGCCCTTGAAGAAACCAAGCGCATCAAGAAGAATGAAGCCCTGCGACGCCATAAGCAATACATCGGTAAGCTAATGCGCGATATTGATCTCGAGCATGTCGAAGCATTTCTTGAAAAGCTGGATAATTCTCACGAAATCAACACGCGAGCTTTCCACGATTTGGAAGATCTTAGGGAGCGCCTGATTGAGGGTGACAATAGTGTGGTTGGTGAAGCTATTGGCAAATATCCCAATATCGATAAGCAGAAGTTACGCCAATTAGTGCGCAATGCAAAAAAAGAAAGGCAGACCAACATCTCCCAAAATGCCAGTGAAACAAAACAAAGTAGAGCGCTGTTTAGATTTCTTCGCGATAGCGGAACAAGTAATTAGCCGTTATTGACTAACTCGCTGTACCACCCACTGTGATCTCGTCAATCTTTAGAGTGGGCTGCCCCACGCCTACAGGAACAGACTGCCCTTCTTTACCACAAACACCGACGCCACGATCTAAAGATAAATCATTACCCACCATAGAAATTTTTTGCATCGCCTCAGGCCCATTACCAATTAAAGTGGCACCTTTAACTGGATGGGTTAATTTTCCATTTTCTATGAAATAAGCCTCGTTAGCAGAAAAAACGAATTTGCCTGACGTGATATCTACCTGACCACCGCCAAAGTTAACAGCATAAATACCCCGCTTAACAGAACGAATAATATCAGCAGGATCATCTTGACCTGGCAACATATAAGTATTTGTCATTCGAGGCATCGGTAAATGGGCGTAAGACTCACGTCGGCCATTACCGGTTGATTCCTGCCCCATCAAGTCAGCATTAAACTTATCCTGCATGTAGCCTTTTAAAATGCCGTTTTCAATTAATAAGGTGTTTTGCGACGGCACCCCCTCATCATCGATAGATAAAGACCCTCGCCGATCCTGCAAAGTACCATCGTCAACGACCGTACATAGCGGCGATGCTACCATTTCGCCCATTCGACCAGAAAATGCAGAACTTCCTTTACGATTAAAATCACCTTCCAAACCATGACCTACGGCTTCATGAAGCAACACCCCAGGCCAACCTGCACCAAGCACCACAGGCATTGTACCCGCTGGCGCATCAACCGCTTCTAAATTTACTTGCGCCATGCGTACTGCTTCATGCGCATAGAGCGATAAGGTAGGTTCATCAAATAGCTCATAACCACAACGACCACCGCCACCGCAACCTCCTCGCTCGCGGCGTCCGTTTTTCTCTAAAATTGCTGACACATTAAATCGAACTAAAGGCCGAACATCTGCTGCTAAAGTACCGTCACTACTCGCAACTAAAATCACCGACCATGAACCGCTTAAACTGACAGTGACCTCGGCCACATGCTCATCAAGGCTACGCACCATTTCATCGACTTGTTTAAGCATGGTAACTTTGCGTTCGACAGAAACACTATCCAATGGATTTATATCCGCATAGAGGGAGGTGGCAGGCATTTGCGATGTTAATTGCGGTACCGTTTTACTCTGTCCAGCAGTCACAATGGTTCTTGCCGCTTCTGCAGCTTTTTTGATAGACGCCAACTGCAAATCATCAGAGTATGAAAAACCAGTTTTTTCTCCACTGATAGCTCGAACTCCAACTCCGCCACCGATATGATGGCTGCCACTTTTTACAATGCCATCTTCTAATACCCAGGATTCGCTATAGCTGCGTTGAAAATACAAATCAGCAAAATTGATTGTTGATGAATGCAAAGAGGCTAACAAACTCTGGGCATCTTGCTCCTGGATTTCGTAGGGTGTCCATAGAATGGACTTTGCTTGCTCTAGAGAATTCGTCATTTGCTAAAACTGAATCATTGAATGGATAACTGTTTTATTTCAAGTACAAAGTATAGCCGCTCAACGGCTTTTAGGCTTAAAGACGTCGATGCTGATGAACTGGCATTTCCACACGTAGTCGGGTTTGCTCATTAAAATTAAGCACTCCATACACCACTGCTGGACCGTCTTCTTGCTGGGCGATGATCTCACCCCAAGGACTAACGATCATGCTATGACCCCAAGTTTGTCTAGTGGGCGAATGCCGCCCGCCCTGGTTGGCGGCAATAACAAAGCATTGATTTTCAATAGCTCTGGCACGAAGCAATGCTTCCCAATGGGCCCGCCCCGTTTGCCAAGTAAAGGCCGCAGGTACACTAAAAATATTGGCATGACTTGCCGCTAAAGAACGATACAATTCAGGGAAACGAAGATCATAGCAAACACTTAAACCTAACTTTGGCTTCGCCGCCAAGTCCTGCAATTCCTTCACTACCGTTGTTGTTCCCGGCTCGATCGTTTCTGATTCCCGATAAGCACCATGGGCATCAGCAACATCCACATCAAATAAGTGGATTTTATCGTAGCGAGCGCATTGAACACCTTCTGGCGCAAACACTAAGGAGCTGGTTCGAACACGCTTATTCGCAACCGCCTGATCGATCTCTGGATATCGATTAGCTAAAGGCAAAGTACCAGCAACAATATACACCTGAGATTCCTTCGCCCAATTTGAAACCGCTTGCACTAACCGCTTAGCGGCATCCCCTTGGGACCATTCCCATAGCGCTTTGGCATTAAATACCGCAAAGTTTTCTGGTAAAACTATTAATTGCGCTCCCTCCCTAGCTGCCTGTTCAACCAATTGCTGCGCTTGATTTAAGTTAGACTCCACATCACTAGTACTAACCATTTGGACTGCAGCAACCGCCAGGTTATTGGACGCCTGCGAGGTTGGATTATTGGGCATTGCCAGACTCAACTCTTTCCGGAGAGTTTTTTTCCTGAGGGTTTGTCTTCTCAGTATTGCTCTCTTTAGTAGCACTCCCTTCCGATCCATTTTTTCCACCGCTTTTCACAATGGATTCCTGAATTTGTTTGGGAATAATATTAAATGATTCTTTTAGTGCGACATTGGGATCACCAAAAGGACCTTCAACCGTATACTTCATGGTAGTGAGTTTATCTAATTGGGATCCGAGCACCTTCTCAATTACGTAGACTGTCGCGGCAGCAGGCAAGCCACCAACAGCAGCAGCCGGTAAAACCAAGTTACGAGTAACGGGGATAGTGACATCCAAGTTTGCATCAATCATTTGATTTCTCAAATTTAGATCCCCTTTCATAGCCATTTTAATGGCAGCACTATCGATGGTTAAATCTGGAGTTTTTAAATGCTCATCCTTCAAATCGAAATTTCCTCGGATACTACTAAAAGGCATTTCATTACTGTCTAGATCCCTAATCTTAAGCTGCATGCGACTCATCCAGTCGTCGAAATTCAGAAAGCCCAATACTTTATCGGCGGCACCTGAACTCACATCTTTAAAGCGTCCATCTTTAATAACCACATCGGATTCTGCGTCGGCAGTAAAAAGGCTGAACTCATAGGGAGCTCCAGGCCAACTGCCCTTCACTTTGGCGCTGGCAGATTTACTGGTTAGAGATTTAGCGTATCCCCAAGCCGCCAGCACATCGGCAACGTTTTTCGCATTGCTTTCACCGCTTATGCTTGTTTTTGGATCTCCATCCCGCCAAACCCATTGCCCATTACCGCTAAATTTAACTTTTCTAAAATCAAAGCCCAATTGATCAAAGGTAACACCATCCTCAATAGGCGTTGCTACCACCTGCCAAGAACCAAAGCGCTTTCCCGACAACTCCAATCTATCTAGAATCAAGCGCAGGGCCGGCAGTGTTCTTGGATCCAACATATCAGTCTCAGATTCATCTAAAAGGTCAAGATCGAACTCATTAGAAACATCTTCAGGCTCTAATGATGGTAACAACTCATTCTCATCCATCGTCAAAGCCAATCGTTTTATATGAATATCAATTGGCTGGCTAATCTCTCGATAGTTTTTGCTACCCAAATAGCTCACAGGTAATTCCAATGCAGCATCAATTTCGTCACCAACGACACTCGCAACTACTACATTTTTAATCTGATCAAAACCAAGATTTAAATTCGAAAACTCATGTTCTCTAATCAGTAATCGACTAATACGTAATTGGCTCTTACCGACTTCGCTAAATAACGCAGATGATCTTTCTTCAAGGCCATAACCCTCTCGGACTTTTTCAATGCCTTTATATGCCTCTAACCAATCATCCATATTGAAAGAATCAAGACTACCTGAAATAGTAAAACCAGGCTCATTGGACAACTGGGAGCTTTCATTGAAAGCAATGGTACCCCTTTGCATTTCCCCATCCTTACTCACCGTTTGCAAATCAAACAGATCCCCCAAACTGATCTTTTGGAATTGTTTAGTGCCGCCTAAGCTTGTCTGGTAAGAAAACGGCAATGGTGTATTGGGTTGCTTATTTAAGGGTTGCGGGTAATCAAAGCTCACCATATTTAATTGCGAATTAACGGTAAGATAACTTCTAGCGATCGCACTCTGTTCGCTTTCTGACTTGATATGCACTTGCGCTTGATAAGCGAATTCGCCACTTGCAGGATCCAATATATCCAGCTTTAACCAAGGCTTAATGGCTTCCATATTGGTATTGCCTTGGGCAGAAATTACGGTTTGCATTGCTTGAGATGACTTTTGCTGATCTTCGCTGAGATTTTCATCCTCTATCGTTTCAATGGTCGCAGTCAAAGGCCCCTCAAATAACCGCCCTTTTAAACCTGGCGAGCTAAGCCCTTGCTGTAAATCGTAAACGACTCGACCTTCTAAGTCTTGAATCGTTAGATCATTGTCGATCAGATCAAACCTACCATTGGTTAAATCCACCCCTACAGATAGCAACAAAGGTGGTTCCGGGTCTTCTTCTTTCGCATCAATTGTATTGCTTGCTTGCGAAAGCACTTTTTCGGCCAGCTGCTGATCTGCTTTTTGTGATTGATCTTGCGCTACAATTTCTTGCTGCTGAGGTTGCTTAGCATCTTCATCGTCAGGCTTACGTTTTCTAAATGGAACGTAAATCTCAAGATCTATATCTGTGTCACCTTCTACAGCGATGGTATTCATTATTTTGCCGGTAGTTTCTTTGATCGGGGAATCTACCAATATTTGTAACACATCTTCTGCTCTTGCT
Organism: Pseudomonadales bacterium; assembly: GCA_022361455.1. Lineage (GTDB taxonomy): Bacteria > Pseudomonadota > Gammaproteobacteria > Pseudomonadales > Ketobacteraceae. The sequence continues at coordinate 9,990 of JAKSAW010000596.1, forward strand.
GATAAAGCTGCATCCACCGTCAGACCAATATCGCCGTTTTCCTCTCGACTCGTGCCTATCCAAGCGGTTTCTAACTCGGCCCCATAATAATCCCCTTGTAATGCCCACGCATCCACTCTGCCGTTATGAATTCGCACATCGGCAACAATATTTTCAACAGGTTTCCAATCAGGCAAGAAGCGAATTTGCAAATCTTCAAGAGTAAAACCCAGTACATATTGGAAAGGCTCAGACTCATACAGGTTGGTAGGGCCGTGAAAAAGTAAGTCACCACGCATTAAGCGCCCTTTTTCTACACCACTATCTATCCAGCGCACCACGCCATCCGGGATCACACCTACCGGCAAATGTGCATACAAATCTTCAGTGACATTAATATTTTTGAGATTTGCTTGAAGCCTTAAGTAAGGAGAGTTTTCACTTAATTTATCTTTAATAACAGCTAACTGAGTTACTCCATCCAATTCTTCGTCATTAACTTCAAGCAAACCACTCTCTATTCGCAATTCGTCTGCAGTGTTATAGATCAACAACGCGCCTTTGACTTCGTCTACCACGATGGGGTCTCTAAACAAGGCAGGGTAATTTAAATCAACATCTTCACCTAGAATATCAATAACAGACACGTACTTACCTAGCAGAGCCTTTGCTTTAACGTTATTAACACCCGGTATCCAACGCTTTGGTTGTGTGGTTATATCTTTGATATCTGCAACCACTCGATAGTCTGCAACTTCATCATTAACCATTTCCATGCTAAATAGCACGTTATCGAGCGTCGCTTCTGGCCTCACCGTGGTCAATGTTTGATAAGACTTACCTTCGGGATCTAAGAAAGACGCAAAATACTGGACCCAAGGAGCAATAGTCGCGCTATCAACTTCACCTAAAAAGTGACGCTCACTACTTGAGATTTTTTTACTATGAACCAGCACTCGCTCAGGGGCCCAACGGAAATTCTCGCCATCGATTTCAAATCCCTTAAGCCCAACAACCCAATCCTTAAACCAATCACCTTGCCATTTTGCGGTACCCACCACGTGGTTTAAGGTGGGCGGTTGAATGTCACTATTCTCTTTGCGAATAGTGACGTTAGAAAGATCAAGCTGCGTGGTGACACGATCCACTTCTCCCTTAGCAATAGCCACCCATACATCTAAGTCTCCGCCGGCCCGAGAAACCTCTAATGCGGTCAACTCGGCAGCAGGCAAAGGCATCCAGGGAGCAAGATCAGGAGCAGATACCTTTCCGTAGATATGTCCTTGTAAAGATTCACTATTAGAAAAATAACCGGACATATCTCCTTTCAAAGACATTTCAATATCTGATTCGCCAGACAACACCAGGTCAGCCCAAAAGCGTTTGCTATTACCTTTGCGAGCCATGCCTATATTGATATCGGAGACCGTCACATCCTGCGCCCAAAATCCTTTAATACTGATTTGGCTATTGCTCATCTGAATGTGAGGCTGTTTGAGAATAAAATCCAGCTGATCCAACAACGAAGTGTCGTTGTCTTCTATTGCTGTTTCCTCTTTATCAAACTCGGGGCCATTCTTTAGCTTAAAAGAACCATCAGCATAGACTACGTCCATGGCCAACTGATCAACCCACAATTTGATAATCGGCCGAAAGTATAAAAAACTATTACCTAGATTGATCTCGGCATTTAATTCTCCAAGAGAAATAAACACGTCGGGCTTAAGGGGCGACTTTAGGCGTAAACCGGATAATTGAACTTTAGGTGTTAATTTCTCCCAACGACCATGAATACTATCGAAGGATACAATTAATCCGCTTTTTTCAGACAAATACTCTTCGATCTTAGGCTGTGCTTCATGGATATGAGATACGAACTGTCGGCCTAATCCCACAAAAACCGCCGCCAGTACGATTAACGATACTAGCCCAACGATAAACAGTCGGGAAAGAACTAAAACAAATCGGTTCACATTAAGACAACATCAAATTGCTCTTGGCTATAAAGAGCTTCTACTTGAAAGCGTATAGTTTTATCAATAAATTCTTCTAGATCCGCAACATTCGTAGACTCTTCATCAAGTAAACGATCCACAACACTTTGCGATGCAATCACCAGAAACGAAGCCATTTCATACGCCCGTCGCTGTCTGAGAATTTCTCGAAATATTTCATAACAGACAGACTCTGATGTTTTTACCACACCGCGGCCACCACATGCAGGGCACGCTTCACAAAGCACACGTTCTAAGCTTTCTCGAGTGCGCTTACGTGTCATTTCCACTAAACCAAGTTCTGACACTTGGGTGATTTTAGTTTTGACTCTATCTTTTTCTAGAGCTTTTTCGAATATACGTAAAACCTGGCGACGATGCTCTTCATCTTCCATATCAATAAAATCGATAATGATGATGCCGCCCAAATTTCTTAAGCGTAGCTGACGTGCAATGGCCTGCGCTGATTCCAAATTGGTTTTAAATATGGTCTCTTCAAGATTACGATGGCCAACAAAAGCGCCGGTATTAACATCGATGGTAGTCATTGCTTCGGTTTGATCAATGACAATATGACCACCTGATTTAAGTTGTACTTCTCGACTTAAGCCTTTTTGAATTTCATGCTCAACACCATAGAGATCGAAGATAGGTCGCTCACCTGGATAGTGTTCAATGATGCGCTCTAAATCAGGAATAAATTCCCGTACAAATTCGATTACCTTGCCGTGGGTTTCACGGGAATCAATACGAATTTTTTCCACTGAATCTCGAACTTCATCCCGCAAGGTACGCATGTATAACGGAAGATCTTGATGAATATTACTTACTACCGGCGCAGTTTCAGATTTAGATTGAATCGATTTCCAAAGCCGCCATAAAAAGTCTACGTCGCTGCGCAAAGATGCTTCATCACAACCCTCTGCAACAGTTCTTAAAATAAAACCTTTGTGATCAATATCCTCACGCTCGGAAACAATACTCTCAACGATATTGCGGATTCGTTCCCGCTCTTCATCGTCTTCAATTTTTTGCGACACGCCAATATGATCGCTATAAGGCATGTAAACTAAATAGCGCGAAGGAATCGAAATATGAGTGGTTAAGCGCGCACCTTTAGTGCCAATCATATCCTTGGTAACTTGCACGATAACCGACTGCCCTTCGCGCACTAACTCAGTGATGCTAGCAACTTCTTCTACTTCGCCTTCACCCGATTTCTGTGGCACCCAGATATCTTTTGCATGAAGAAAGGCTGCTCGCTCTAAACCAATATCAACAAACGCCGCTTGCATACCAGGTAGCACACGTACAACTTTGCCTTTAAAAATGCCACCAACCAAACCGCGCTTTGCTGTTCGCTCAAGAATAATTTCTTGCACCACGCCATTATCGATCACCGCAACACGGGTCTCCATGGGGGTTACATTGATTAGTATCTCTTCACTCATGAAATCTTAGCGGTTCCAATAACTCACATTAAATCGTTCTAGTAATGCGATCGTTTCAATTAGGGGCAAGCCCACCACGCCGCTGTAACTGCCTTCTATGCGCTTCACAAAGGCAGCACCAAAGCCTTGAATTCCGTAGGCCCCAGCCTTGTCCGCAGGTTCGCCAGTATCCCAATATCGGGAAATCTGCTCATTGCTGATAGGATTGAAAAACACCTCTGTACAGGATAGCTGGCATTCCACACGATCCTCAAATTGCATCGCAACAGCACTCATCACCGTATGGGTATTTCCAGATAGGGCCTCCAGCATTTCAATGGCATGCTCTTTATCTTCAGGCTTACCTAAAGTTTGACCATCTAATACCACAGAAGTGTCCGAACCGATCACCGGGAAGGGCGTTTTTTTAAGTTCTTCAATTTGGTCCCAGCCTGCAGCGGCTTTACCAATTGCTAAGCGACGAACGTACTCATCGGCAGACTCTCCCCAAATATAAGATTCATCTAAATCCACAGGGTAAACGTCGTAGCGTACACCGATCTGATCCAACAGTTCTCGCCGCCTCGGCGAACCCGACGCCAAATACACTTGCTCAAACATGACCTAATCCAAACTTATCTATTATTCAATTCGATAACGGCGACGCATCGCCCGCAACAAATAGAGCACCCAAGGCCAGCATAATCCAGATACGATTGATGACATCCAATAACTCATCGTCCAGGGGGTAATGTGCACAGACCGCTGGATTAGAAGCGTCACCAGCTGGTAAACACCCACTAACACGATAATCGATAGACATTGCTGCCAAACTGGAAACACTCTAATCCGCATATGCAGCACATAGGTAACGTAGGCCATGACTGCCATTGCGAAGGCGTTTTGACCTAAAACATCTCCTTGAACTACATCTAAAAACAGCCCTACAGACCAACCACCGATCACACCAACTCGGTGTGGCACTGCGATTACCCAATACAGTAGCACCAATGCCACCCAGCTAGGTCGTGCGGGCTCCAACCAATCAGGTAACGCGATCACCTCCAAAATGTAAGCAAACAAAAAGCTGAAAGCGATTGCACCTGTTCCACGTCTCATTGGCTCACCTCCTGTGCAGTTGATGCTGTATCACTTTCCGCTGCTGCATCAGGCTCAGGTTCTGGATCCTCGACATTCATCAAGTCTGCTCTATTTTCGTCGGAAAAAACCAATAGGATATGGCGACTTCGATCCAACTGGGCAGTAGGTTGAGCAGTTACAGTAGCAAAGGGCTGGCCAGGGTCATGGCGTACTTCAGTGACTTCACCCACCGGATATCCAGTGGGAAATCGACCACCTAGACCGGAGGTCACCAGTAAATCACCCTCAACAATATCGGCAGTATCAGGAACGTGAATCAGCTTTATCTCATCCAAGCTGCCAGAGCCCACTGCAATCGCACGTACGCCATTTCGCGCTACATGCACAGGAACACCATGGGAAGCATCGCTAATTAGCAAGGCTCTAGAACTCATCGGACCTACTTCCGTGAGCTGCCCCATTAATCCATCGGCATCCAACACAGCTTGGCCTCGGTAAGCATCATCATTAGATCCTTTGTTGATAATCACCTCATGACGGAATGGATCGGGATCGACCCCAATAATCTCTGCAACGATGACTTGGTCATCCACCAAATCGGAAGAATTCATGAGTTCTTTTAAACGGGTATTTTCAGCGACGATAGAGGCTAACTTTTGAACGCGACGCTGTAACAACAACACTTCAGCCATTAAGCGACGATTTTCTTTTTCTAGGTCTTCACGGCTTTGCACACTCTGCGATGACCACTCAACAATCTCCGTTGGGATATCGGCGACATAGTGAATAGGTAAAGCAAACACCGAAAGCGCATTACGGACAGGATCCAACATATCCGTACGGTGATCAGTGAACATCAGCGCAAAAGAAATCATGGTAAAAAACACAAGCCGATAACGATTGGCGGTATTTTGA
>JAKSAW010000821.1 GCA_022361455.1 Pseudomonadales bacterium
GATATGGTGGTGCCAGCGCGAATCGTTCACTTGCCTTTATCATGGGATGATGAAGCGACTCGATTGGCGATAGAAAAATATATGACCACGGTGCGACCTGATGCCCCTTGGTGCCCGAGCAATATAGAGTTTATTCGTCGTATTAATGGTCTGGAAAGCATTGATGCAGTTAAGCAAATTGTGTTTGATGCTAACTATTTGGTGATGGGGCTAGGGGATGTGTACTTGGGTGCGCCTGTGGCAACACCCTTAGATCCGCGTCATCGATTGGTGACTACTAAATACAATCCTGCCAGAACCTGGACCCCAGAAAATGCGGTGGGTATTGGTGGCGCTTATTTATGTGTCTATGGCATGGAAGGCCCAGGTGGTTATCAATTTGTGGGTAGAACACTGCAAATGTGGAACCGCTATAAGCAGACACAAGAATTCTCTAAGCCCTGGTTGCTGCGATTCTTTGACCAAATAAAGTTTTACGAAGTGAGCAACGAAGAATTGCAGACCATTCGTCGTGATTTTCCGTTAGGTCGTTATCAATTAAAGATAGAGGAAACTGAGTTTCGCCTTGCTGATTATCAAGCCTTTCTTAAAGAGAACAATGCCAGTATTGATGAGTTCAAATCTGTACAACGCCAATCATTCTCAGAAGAAAGGGAACGCTGGAAAGCCGCAGGCACCGACTATTTAGATGCCGAAGAAGCGGAAACAGAAAGCGAACTAACAGAACTGGAAGAAGGACAAGTTGCTGTTCCTGTCTCTGTCCCAGGCTCGGTTTGGCAAATTAAAGTTAAAACAGGGGATAAGGTTAAATCAGGTGATGTGGTGGCGATTGTAGAATCCATGAAAATGGAGTTTCCAGTTGAAGCTGAAGAGTCGGGAGCAGTCGTGGAAATAACGGTTAGCGAAGGTCAACAGGTTGATGCTGGTCAAACGTTACTAATTATTGAGGAAGGTGGATCATAATGCGTCTTTCTATACAAGCATTAAGACAGGCTTACCTAGCGAATGAAAAGACGCCTGAACAAGTGATTGCAGAGTGTGTTGCCAAGATTCGCGCGAACCAGAGCAGCAACGCTTGGATAACGGTGTTGGATGACGAGCAGATCAATACTTATGTGTCTGCGCTGTCTGAAAAGCCCAAGGAATCATCACCATTATGGGGTATACCATTTGCGATCAAAGATAATATCGATTTAGTCGATTGTGAAACCACAGCGGGATGCCCTGCATATGCCTATCAGCCCGAGGAAACAGCTTATGTAGTGCAACAA
>JAKSAW010000875.1 GCA_022361455.1 Pseudomonadales bacterium
ATATTAGTACACGAATGTCAGCAGGACACCATTACTTCTCACCATGAAACCTGTTATCCATCAAAGTCTGAACTGAGTGAAGCAGACCCAATACTCTCAAGAGACGGTAATCATTGACCTTACGAAAATTCAAGTGGAACAGATGGTGATGTGCTTCCCCGGGGGGACCCTCACACAAAAGTGACGCGGGTGCTCGTCGTTTGCAGATTTTGGTCTCACTTAGGGTGTTTGGAACGGATAGTGACTAAATATGCTCATTCAGGTATCGCTTAGGGCTGTGCATAAAGAAATTTGCAAAAAGGCAGTGACACTGACCTCACAGAAATCTCCCTTAAGGGTCTGTTTAAGCTTGAGCCACACCCACATTGTCCTCCCTCAGGGGTTTAATTTTAATTTTCCGACTAGCATCCCCTTCATTTTTATATGGGAGCTGTCCTCCCGAGGACTACCCACAACATCGGCATATAAATTCGGACGATTTTGGCGGCCACCTCGTTCTTCGCATAGAGGACCTAGAAAGTAATATTGGTAACAAGGACAGGCATGTAATTGGTTTGGAGATTGCGAAGATCGTGTACCATCTAGTTAAAAGGATGAGGTCACGTACGTATAAAATCGTCAATCCTTTCTAATATCTTTATCATTAGACAATGATAAACTCAGAAGTCCACTCAGTTTTTTTTTCATTTAGAAATATGCGGGAAGTGAAAATCCAAACATAATGAGGTGATGGAGAAAAGTAGGAAGTGGTTTTAAGTAATATCCTGACATTAACCACTGTTGCACTGCTTAAAGGTACACAGTCACCTGATGCACTTGCGCATTTGATATCATTTATTAGCTGACGGATTTGAATATCACAAGATAAATTTCTGCAACAGAAAGTGATATGCGCATCCTTTGCAATATCTAAGCCTTTTGGAGTCTAAGTTGAATTGCAAGTCAAAATCGTGATTACCAACCCTTTACCCCATGTCATATTACTGAGAGCACTCAATTGTTTGGTACCATGGAGAATTCACCGACAGAATTTTCTGTTGAAAGCCCAACGTGGACAAATTCCTCTGGATTCGAACAATTAAGGTGGCTCCCTAGTGTATTTA
>JAKSAW010000677.1 GCA_022361455.1 Pseudomonadales bacterium
AGCTGCCAAAGAAGCATCAGACTTGGTGTTGGCTGATGATAACTTTGCATCCATTGTTGCGGCTGTGCGCGAAGGACGCACGGTTTACGATAATCTAACCAAGGTGATTTCATTCATGCTCCCAGTCAATGGTGGGGAGGCAATCAGTTTGGTAGTGGCCTTGTTGATTGGTTTGACGTTACCTATCGCTCCCACCCAGATTTTGTGGGTCAACATGCTGGGATCTGTTGTGTTAGCGATTACGTTGGCTTTTGAGCCACCTGAACCGCAGGTCATGAAGCGTCCCCCCCGAAACCCCTCACAACCAATCCTTTCCTCATTCTTGATATGGAGGATTGTTTTTGTTTCTTTTATTTTTGCTGCCGGCATATTCGGGCAATTTGAGTTGGCACTCATCATGGGGCGGGATCTTGAAGTTGCGCGTACGATGGCGGTTAACACGCTGATCGCTATGGAGGTCTTTTATCTGTTTAGTATGCGCTATGGCTACGGTACGTCGGTGACCTGGAGAGGTGTGATCGGGACGAAGCCAGTTTTGATTTCGCTGGCTTTGATAACAATTGCGCAATTGCTCTTCATCTATGCGCCCTTCATGCAGACTATTTTTGATTCGCACGCACTGAAAATATCTGATCTTCTGTTGGTTCTCGCAACTGGAGTCGCGGTTCTATTGATCATTGAAGTTGAGAAGCAACTACGATTTGCATTAAAAAGACAACGGGAAGAATAATGCCAGATTTGGGCTTCATCCATGCTTCACCGTTCTACGAACTTACCGCTCTCGCTGTGCTGGTGGCAGTGATTGGTTTTTATGGAGTGAAGCTGTGACAGTCTATGAAATCATCGAGAAGAGTCAGAACCAACATTTAATTTCACATCTACGAAGGTGAGTATATGAAGCGATTTAGCAATATCTTATGTGTGGTAGACCCTGATAAAACAATGGATACAGTGGTTGAACAGTCCGTAAAAATCGCTAGCGATCATCAAGCCGATATTACATTTATATCTGTCATAAAAGAGACTAAGTTCTGGCGCAAGGTGTTTAGCGATAAAGAAGACTATGCGAATGACCTGGATAAATATATTGAAAGCAAGCGATTAGCAATCGAACAGTGTATTCGATCCACCGGCTCATCTGTGAAAGCAGCCATTGTGGTTAGTTCTGGAATACGCTTTATTGAAATCATCAAGCGGGTCAACCATCATCGACACGATTTAGTCGTTAAATGTGCCGAAGATATGGATTGGGTGGATCGCATGCTGGGAGGGGAAGATATGCACCTGTTACGCAAATGCCCCTGTCCTGTATTGATGCTGAGACCAGAACAAAAAGATCATTTTCGAAAGGTATTAGCAACGGTCGATGTTAATGATGATCATATTGGGCTAGAAGAAGAAAGAGTTCAGGAGCAGCTCAACCAACAGGTCTTGGAATATGGCGCTGCACTAAGCATGCCTGAACTTTCGGAAATGCATATTGGAAGCGCATGGGAAGCATACGGTGAGGACTTTTATCGGTTCGGAGCGTTCTCGCAGTTACCAGAAGACAAAGTTGATCAATATGTTGAGCAAGAGCGTAGAGAATGCACTGCTAAACTGGAAACGCTTGTTAGAAGAATGGAAAACATCCTTGGTAAAGCAGCGGTTCAATATCTCCAGCCTCGTTCGCATTTGGTAAATGGTAAGGCCTCAAAAGAGATTCCGATGTTGGTAGAAAACCTTGATATTGATTTGATCGTCATGGGGACAGTAGGGCGCGTGGGTATACCTGGCTTGATTATTGGGAATACGGCCGAGTCCATTCTGGAACAAACTAAGTGTTCGATCTTGGCTATCAAACCGGAAGGCTTTAAGACGCCAGTTGAAGACTAATCCGAATATTAAAAGCAGGCACAATGACCGATAATAAAGTTTTGCACGAAGATGAACCATTGGTTCAAAGACTTAAAGCTCTTATACACTGGGCAGTGCGTGCTTTGGCTATCCTGATGGTGTTCGTCATCTTAATGGGGGTTGTTGATGTTGGTTGGACTTTATATCAGAAACTAATGGCACCTCCTAAGTTTATCCTTAACTTATCAGATATTTTAGCGATATTCGGTGCATTTATGGCGGTGCTAATTGCAATAGAGATTTTCGTCAACATTACCATTTATCTCCGCGAAGACATCATTCATGTGAAGATAGTACTGGCAACGGCTCTAATGGCTGTTGCGAGAAAGGTAATTATTTTGGACATCGATAAAGTCGAAGCTCCTTATCTAATAGGACTCGCATCAATTGTATTCGCCTTAGCTATAGCGTATTGGCTGGTGATTAGGCTTCCCAAATTTGACTTGGCTAATTGGGAAGGAATAGCTGACAGACAACCGCCTGACGTTAGGTAGTAAACTAGCTATAGAAGTCTATCTAGTACTTACCATTACGCTGCCTGCCCTGTGTCCTTATTAATTCCTTATGGCCCGGGTAATTCATAGTGAAGTATGAGTGAATATGACTGAGTTGATGCTTTAGGCTATTGATAAATTGAGTAATGAAATCGAGGAAGTTATGGAAAAAAATCTCTGAAGTATTTAGAGTCGTGAAGTCGCCCTTCTTAGGTTGGAGCCATTTATTGAATCTGATAATGGTTCGGTGCTTTGTTGGTAAGGGCGACACCTATGGGTTCAAGGTAACAAGCACAAAGCTCGGTGATTCAGTGAAATTTCTGAGCCTTTGGTAGATTAATAATCCTTTGTGTCAGGAGATATTGGACAATGGTTGATAAGAATTTCACTCTTCAGAGGATAAAAATATATTTAGGTGGCGAAGTTGATCCAAATTCAGATGCGCAGATAACAGAATTATTGAGGGATAAGTTCAATGTTGTACTTCCTCAACGAAGATCGATGAATGAATCTTTGCGTGACTGCACAAGCGATCATGAAATTGTCGGCCTGATTCTAAAATATCGTTCAAGCTAAAGGAAACATTATGCGAAACAATTTGGAAGCTGTAAGGACAATATTGCTTTGTGTTGCCTTTGCTCTCGGGGCAATAAATGGAACGATGAATTATCAGCAAGAGAAAGATATTGTTCATAACCAAAATTCTATCGAGAACACTATCGATGAATCTCAGAATATGAGAATTCAAGCTCTTGAGAATAAAGCAAGAAATCATTTGGGCATAATACAAGATCAAAACGGTGAGTATTGTCTTTGCTTCAAGAAAGATGCCCCTCTAATAACATGTGCAGCCAACTTGGGGTCTTGTTCTCAATGCGAAAAGTCTTTGAGTGAAGGATATAGCTGCAATATTAGAAGTTATTAACTGACTTTATAGAAATAGTCGGCAACGGAACATGATGGAATCAAATGAAAAGGACTATTTTGGCTTTTGCCATATTTGTGATTTTGGGGTTTATGCCTTATTCAACATCAGCAGTCGTTGAATTTGGTTTCGGGGGGATGATCTTGGCCGCTTGTAACAATCCGCACCCGCTCCCCGGAGAAAACATGGAGGACTTTAATAAGAATAGAAACGATCGGATTCAGGAATGCTACGACGAGAACCTTGACTTAGGGTTAATACCTTTAATTTTGAAGCATCTGGTGTTAAGTATAAGAAAAACGGTAAGCCCAGAAGAGTTGATCAAGTCATTTTAGATGCGAAAAAAATAGAAGAGGCGCCTGCGCTTTTTAGGCCCTCTGAATCTCGTAGAAGCTATATCATACGCGAAGATTTGCTTAAGCATATGCGTGATGCCGGTATTGAGAATATTGAAGTGGAAGAACTTAAGGTGCAATAGTATTTGCCAGTATAGAGCGTAAGTACTACTCAATATAAGAAAGCGGCAACACAGTACTATCAATCACTCGTCTCAATACGAAACTCGAATGCACGCCACTAACACCTGGTATGCGCGTAATTTTATTGAGCAGGAACACATGATAGGCATCCATACTAGGAATCACGACCTTCAACATATAGTCCGCATCCTGCCCGGTGACTAAATAACATTCTTGCACTTCGGGCAGTTCAGATACTCTCTGTTCGAACTCTTCAAATCGCTCCGGGGTGTGCCGATCCATGCCAATGAGTATGATCACGGTGAGCTCTAAACCCAGTTGCTTGCGATCGAGCAGGGTTACCCTTGATAAGATAACACCAGCTTCTTCTAGTGCTTTTACCCGCCTTAGGCAAGGGGAGGCCGACAGCCCAACTTTTTCCGCCAGTTCTTGATTCGATAGCCCACCTTCTTTTTGAAGGAATTCCAGAATCCGGCGGTCTGTCTTATCTATCTTTGCTAGCTTTTTGGTTTTAGAGGCCATATATGGCTCCATAAAGAGATAATGAGCAATAATATATCAAAAAATGGCAAAACTGTATCAAATAAGACCAGTTATTGCTCGGAGTCTTCTATACACTTGTCTCTATTGGTGAGGAGGAGCTCAAAAGGCTCATTTTCCAGTGTAAAAGCCTATCTGCTTTGAACACCGAGTTCGGCCACAAGCCGACAAGCTCAGAATCCATGGGAATACTCACCACAAGATATTTCGAACCACCCAACAGCAATAAATCGCTATCAGTAAGGAATCACCGTGAGTTTTGATCATCGTAAATACCGACCATTTACACCCATCAGCAAGAAAGATCGTCGCTGGCCTGATCAACAAATACTAAAAGCACCTCAATGGTGTGCGGTTGACCTCCGTGATGGTAACCAGGCATTGGTGAAACCGATGAATGTTCACCAAAAGCAGCGAATGTTTGATCTGTTGGTTGCCTGTGGTTTTAAACAAATTGAAATTGGTTTTCCCGCAGCAAGCCAGCCTGACTTTGAATTCTGTCGAAAGCTAATTGAAGAAAAACGCATTCCTGATGACGTGACCGTTCAGGTTTTAACACAAGCTCGCCCCGGGTTAATTGCCCGCAGCTATGAAGCGCTTAAAGGCGCACCCAGAGCGATAGTGCATGTGTATAACTCAACGTCTACCGTACAGCGAGAGCAGGTATTTGGTTTAGATAAAGAGGGCGTTAAGAATATTGCGGTAAAAGGTGCTGAGTTAGTAAAGCAGCATGCAGAGAAACATCCAGAAACTGAATGGACGTTTCAGTATTCCCCCGAGAGTTTTACCGGTACAGAATTAGATTACGCGTTAGAGGTGATCGACGCCGTTAATCATGTATGGCGTCCAGATTTAGGTCAGCCGGTCGTTATTAATTTACCTGCCACCGTAGAGATGGCAACACCGAATGTGTATGCCGATCAAATCGAATGGATTTGTGACAACATGCAATTCCGTGAGCATGTGATTGTTAGCTTACACACCCACAATGATAGAGGCTGTGGTGTCGCCGCAGCTGAATTGGGGGTGATGGCAGGCGCTGATCGTATTGAAGGCACTTTGTTAGGTAATGGGGAACGTACGGGTAATATGGATCTTGTCACTATGGCAATGAACTTGTATTCACAAGGCATTGATCCTGAGTTGGATTTATCTGACATAAAAGCAATCGTTAACACGGTAGAGGCATGTACAGAGATTAGTACTCACCCTCGACATCCTTATGCTGGTGAGCTTGTCTTTACGGCGTTTTCCGGCAGTCACCAAGATGCGATTCGAAAGTGTTGGAATTATCGCGATGAAGAGGATGCTTGGGATGTGGCTTACTTGCCGATAGATCCCTTTGACTTGGGTCGCAGATACGAAGAAGTGGTGCGTATTAATAGTCAGTCTGGAAAGGGCGGTGTTGCTCATATTCTTGAGCGTGATTACAACATTAATTTACCCCGTTGGATGCAAATTGATTTCTCAAAAATTGTCCAAAAAGAAGCAGAAGATACCGGTGGTGAAATCGATTCTCACAGTATCCATAAATTGTTTGAGACTGAGTATCTGAATATTCCAAAAGGTTGGAATTTGAATGCTTATGATCTTCACAAAACCAGTGAAGGTGTGCAGGCGCAGGTGGATATTGGCGAGGGCAATACGGTTGTGTCATTAAGAGGCTTTAGCCAAGGTGCAGTTGAAGCGTTAGCCGAAGCGATTAATGCGCGATATCAATTAACGATTAAAGTTGATGCTTACGATGAATTTTCGTTAGGTGAAGGTACAACCGCTAATGCATTGGCCTGTATACAAGTTGAGGTGAATGGTGAATTAATCACTTCCGCAGCCTTAGCGGAAGATACCACCACCGCGACTTTGCAAGCGTTGCTATCGGCGGTCGGTCGACGCCAAGCAGCTCATGAGTCGCATATACAAGAAGTTATCTAGGCGGCATAAAAAACGGGACGGTGCGATTCTATTACAGAGCAAACTGTCCCACTTTTCCCATTAAATAAACCCAAACCTTTCTCGGTGCTAGGTTAATGAGTGCCGCCAATAAAATATTCGAGATTCCCGGAATCACGATTGGCCCCTTGCGTTTTTCAAGCGCGTTGAGTGATATATCCACCACCTGATCTGCACTTTGGGATATTGAATCTAAAAATTTCTTTTTGCCTCCATCAAGCGTGCTTGAACGGGAAATAAATTCTGTTTTGGTCACACCAGGGCAGAGTGCCTGTACATAAATACCTTTTTCACGTTGCTGAAACCACAGCGATTCTGAAAACGATGCGATAAAGTTTTTACTCGCAACGTAAGTGGGTTGAATGGGGGTGGGTAAGTAGTAAGTTAACGACGATAGGTTAATAATTCCATCGCCTGCCTTTGCAGATTGTAGATAGGCATGACATAAGCGCATTACCGCTTGGCAATTCACAGTCAGAATATTGATTTCATTTCGAATGTCTGCCTGCTCGTATAAACCGAAGGTACTAAAGCCAGCATTATTGATTAACAGATCATAATGTTCGTTACCTAGGCGTTCTTCACAATTGGTTATGCCTTCTTCACGCGCCAGGTCGGCCACTAAATAGTCGTGAGTACTATTTGGATACTTGATTGCAAATTCGCTAATCAATTCTTGTAGTCGGGATTCATTCCTTGCCACAAGGGTGGTGCTATAGCCTTTTGCCGCTAGCTTGTGACTGAATGCTCTGCCGATGCCTTCGCTGGCGCCTGTGATAAATACTCGTTTGGTCATTACAATGCCTATGATTAAACTTACTATATGGTAAGTTTAACGTTGTTTGCTAGGCGGGCACAAGTTTGGGGGGGTACCAAATATGATTAGGAAATGCTCGTTCCCGATGGAGTCTATAGCTTGTTTGGGATCAAGCTTCGTCGCGATACCGTCCAGGCGTTATACCAGACCAACCCTTTGAGAGAGCGTTAAGTAATAGCGGAGATCCTTGGAAAGCTGATTGTAATCGGTTTTATCGGTAAGACATCACACTAGTTCGTAGAATCGCTCTTGATAGTCTCCAGATTGTCCCTATATTGCGCTGGTGTTTCGCCAGTCCAACGCTTAAAGGCTTTGTGAAAAGTTGTGCTGTCTTTAAAACCACTACGCTTTGCGATTTCTTTTAAGCTTAAGTCAGTGGATGATAAGAGTAGCAAAATGGTTTGTTGGCGCTGCTGCTCGCTAAGCTGTCGGAACTGTACTTGTTCTTGCTGTAATTTACGCCTTAATGTTCGAGGACTCATTGAAAGCTGATTCGCAACATCCGCCAAGTCGGGGAGTTTACCTTCATATCGTGCCAGTAAACTTCTCACCATAAATACGATATCGCCCGACCGAGCATTAATGACTCTTTCTAACTCTTCTCGACATTGCGAAATGATCATATTTCTTGTAACTCGGTTGGCCATTGGGAGGGGTTTGTTCATCAGATCTAGAGGAATGAACAGCTGCCCGCACGGAGCGTTAAATCTCACTGGTTTCTCAGATAATTTTTGATAGTGGATTGCACTGTTCGGCTTAGCGTAAGGCAGTTTCACTTCACTAAAGCGAAAAGGTTGCGCAATAAGCTGGCTTATTTGGGTCTTTAGCATCCCAATGAAAATCTCATAGGCGAAGACCTCATGCACTGGGTATCTCATATCTGATTTTGGTTCTAGAGAGATAATGGCCATGTTGCCTTTAATTTTATGCTCAAGCGTAAAACGGCTGCGAAGAATTTCTCTAAATTCATCGGCGATGGATAAGGCGTGTCCCAGATTATTCGCGCAGAGTAATGCCGCAGTGAGCATTCCCCACCGCGATAAGTTTAACGCCAACCCAAAATCGATACCTAAACCCGGTCGCTCAGCAAAGCGGTAGAGATTGCGATACAACACATCAAATTGCTTGAGCGAAATGGCGTTGCTAGGCGATTTTAAATGGCTAGGATCCAGGCCGCTGCCGAACGACCATTTAGATTCAGGCACGCCTTCTTTCATCATAAAGTCGCGAATCAGTTCCAGTTCTGAATCTGGGAAAAGCGCTAGGTTTTCAAAGTTTTTGGGCATTGCAACTTTTGCTTCATTGGTTTTCTAGGTCAAATAATATGTCTAAATAGGCCATTTAGGGAATATAAAATGGCCTGCCGGGTAAGATGATATTACGATCTCGTCCGTTCAATGACAACCCAATCACACCGTATAAGGCTGGTGTTCTGTTCGAATTTAGAAATGGTTGAGGAGCTAATATGACGACCCAAACAAATCAATCTGAGCAAGAAAAGGTGAATGCCATAAGGCAAGTAATCAGAGAAAGCGGCGACCGCTGGCGGGCGAGGTTCCCGATTCTAGGCAATAACGACTTGATGGGGCTGCTTATCTTTACCGCTAGCATTTTAGGAATAGGTGCTTCAGCTTACGGCTATTTAAGCGGTGCTATCGGTGCGCTTACTTGCATTGTAATCGTTGCTTTCTTAACTTCATTGCTTCACGAATTGGAACATGATTTGATTCATTGGCAGTACTTCAAGAAAAACAAAGTCGTTCATAACTTCATGATGTTTGGCGTTTGGTTCTTTCGACCTGGCACCATTAATCCGTGGATTCGACGTCACCTGCACTTTCTCCACCATAAAACATCTGGTACAGATAAGGATATTGAAGAAAGGGGAATTGGCAATGGACAGGCATACTCGCCATTGAGATGGTGGATAATGTTTGATCCTGTGGTCGGCAATATTGCCAAGATTCTTATTGAGCCGGAGTCGAGAAAAGCATTTCGAATTGCTCGTTTATTTGCTGCCTATTTTCCTTTTGGAGTAGTTACCATTTTATGTTGGTACGCTTTCTTAGGTTTCCATCTTGTTAACGGAATCACCCACCTTGCTGGATCGGATTTTGTGTGGAGTGAGGTGACGCTACATTATATGGGTTATGTCGATAAAGCCGTGGTATTGCTGATTGCTCCGCATTATCTACGTTCCTTCTGCTTAATCTTTATTAGTTCTAGCATGCATTACTACGGCAATGTGGATTCAATGATTAAACAAACGCAAGTGCTTAATGCCTGGTACTTTTGGCCGTTTCAATTGTTCTGCTTCAATTTTGGGAGTACCCATGGGATTCACCATTTTGTCGTGGGTGAACCTTTCTATATCCGCCAACTTACTGAAAATGATGCGCATAAAGCCATGAGGGAGAATGGGGTTCCATTCAATGACCTTGGTACATTCAAAAGGAGCAATCGGTTTCCTCAAACTTAGCCCAAACTTTCAAGATTTTATGACCGTAAGTATTTAGCATTTTGTTAAACACTTAGAGAGGGTTTCAGATATGGGAAGTAACATGCGTCGTGTAGCTGCTGTTCAAATGAAAGGGCGTCAAGGCGATATTGACTATAACCTTGGGCATGTTAAAGAACTAGCGATGGAAGCCGTCGCTCAAGGGGCTGAAGTCATTTCGCTGCCTGAGTTCTTTACTACCACGATTGTACTTCATGAAGAAGTGAAAAATTGTTCACTTCCCGAATCTAAAAACCAAGCGCTTGATTTGCTTATAGATATTGCAACCACCCATCATGTATTGATTGGCGGTTCTTATCTAGAAAGGCGTGGTACTGACGTATACAATTGTTACGTGCTTGTTCAGCCCAATGGGACAGTAACCAGGCATGACAAAGACATTCCCACTATGGTGGAAAATGCGTTTTATGTTGGTGGTCAAACCGACGGCCATCATGAAACAAGCTATGGCCGAGTGGGGACAGCCATGTGCTGGGAAACCATTAGGACACAAACGGTTCATCGTCTAAAAGATCGTGTCGATTTCTTAATGACGGGGAGCCATTGGTGGACAACAGCGTCTAATTGGAAGTTGGGAAAGATATGGGACAAAGCAGACGAACAAAATCGCAGACTTATGTTTGCTACCCCAGGTAAGCTAGCTCGGTTATTGGGGGTACCTAACATTCATGCAGCACATTGTGGTGAGGTAGAAGGGCACTTCGCAGTCTTTCCTGGAGGGCGTGGAAAAATTCCGGCAACTACTTCTCTTATCGGAGAAACTCAAATTACCGATAGTAATGGGAATATCTTAAAGCGACTGTCGGCTGAAGATGGAGTAGGTGTTATTTCTGCAGATATTGATTTAGACGACAAACGCGTCACACCTACAACACCTAATGACTTTTGGATTCCTAACTTGTCGGGATTATCTAAATTAGTCTGGCTACAGCAGCGTTGGGCAACAAAAGGCATTTATCAACAGCTAAAGAAGTCAGGCAACTTATAGTTATGGTTATAAGACATTGATGCCTTAATTAATACTCTAAACGGGAGCTATTCAATTTCAACAAGTCATGGCATAGTGTGTGAATCGAAGAGTTAGACTTGTATTGCTCAAATGAACCAAATCAACATATGGAAAGACAAAGTAAGCTTCATGGGTAATTTCCCAACGGCTGATTGGCATACACACGGTGCACCTGTGTTGTTTATTGGCGTGAGTGGAGACTTTACCATCGAATTTAAAGATGGCGTGAAAGAAAGATGTAAGAGTGCCTTTGTTGATGCAGGTATTGCCCATAAGACTTATCCAAACGGTGAGCTGATGGCGTTGTATTATTTGGAGCCGTATTCGCTGCAATCTTTACAGCTTAAGGCGCTATTCTTAGATCAGGTTCCTTATCAATTGAATGTGCTTAAAGTGCCAACCAATAAGAATAGATTCGAAAGGGCACTACAGGATTTCGATATTGAGCATAGCATCGCTCACGAGTTACCTAATATAGAATGTAACTTTGACGAACGCGTTTGCAAAAGCCTTGATCTCATCCATGAAAGCACTCATCCTCAAGATCGCGCCACAATCGCAAGTAGTGTTAATCTATCAAGCTCACGATTTAATCACCTATTTTCAGAAAAGCTTAATGTGAGCTATCGACAATACCGACAATGGGCTCAATTAGGTAAAGCGCTGCTTCACTATCAACAGAATAAAAATCTGACACAGGCGTCTTTGATGGCCGGCTTTTCTGATGCTTCTCATTTCTCCAATACTCACAAAAAGCTTCTTGGTATATCCCCCTCAAGTGTTTTAAAAAAGAACACAACACTCAATGTTATCGATTAAGATCTTTTAACTGCGATCTCTTTTAGATTTGGGTGGGTTCGCCTCTGGTCACTGGTTTAATTAAAAGGAAATTATGATGGAAATAAAAATTGCACATGGAGACAAAGATATTCCTACCTATATGGCTAAACCAGAATACGATACGGGCGAGCTTGTACCAGGTGTGGTTGTTGTCTTTGATATGCTGGGGATGTCACATGATGTAAGACATCAGACAGATTGGCTAGGCTCAGAAGGGTATTTAGCGGTTGCTCCCGATTTATATTACGAAGGTAAAACTCGATGTATTCGAAATATGGTCTTAGATTTTGCACGAGGTAAAGGGCCGACGTACGATCAAATGGAAAGTATCAGGAGCTGGGTAGCCAGCCACCCTCGTTGCAATGGCAAAGTGGGTATCATTGGTTTTTGCTTGGGCGGTGGTTTTGCGCTTGCGTTTGCTGCTAATCGTGGCTTCTCAGCGGCTGGTGCAAACTATGGACGGCTCCCTCGTAAATACGAAGAGTTGCTAAAGGATGCCTGCCCAATTGTGGGAAGCTATGGCAAGAAAGATCCTCAATTGGTAGGAGCTGCTGAAAAATTAGAAAAGGTTTTAGCTAAGAATAATATTCCTCACGATATTAAGGAATATCCAGATGCGGGGCATTCTTTTTTGAACGACCATTCTGAGGAGTCAGCTATTATTCGGGTTGGTATTAAAGCGCTTAATCTAAACTATCATGAGCCTTCCGCAATCGATGCTAGGCGCAGGATCGTTGACTTTTTCAACACTCATCTGAACTGAGCAGCTGAGTGGTTCAAGTTCATGCTGCACGCTTTCTTAAGTTGAAACTCGATAGTAGATGGATTTGTTTCTCGAAACAGGAAATAACGAATGAAAAAATTTGATGGCAAGTTGGTATTAATCACTGGCGCTGGCAGTGGTATTGGCAGAGAGACAGCCAAGTTGTTTGCAGAGCATAATGCCAAAGTGATTATCGCTGATATTAATGATGAGGGTGCCGAGCAAACACGACGGGATATCGAGGAGAAGGGTGGTTGGGCGATTACCAAGCACTTAGACGTGACTGATGAAGAAGCCATGAATCAATTGGCGGCGGAGATTCACGAAGAATTCGGCGCGCTTGATGTGTTAATCAATAACGCTGGAATTGCGTCTGCAGGAAGTTTTCTTGATACAAGCACGGATACTTGGCGCAAGGTTATCGATGTAAATTTGATGGGTGTGGTACACGGTTGTCATGCTTTCTTGCCAGCCATGGTGGAGAGAGGTCAGGGCGGTCAAGTTGTTAATCTATCTTCTGTTGCGGGTTTTTTCGGTTTGCCGGATATGCCCATTTATGTTGCCAGTAAGTTTGCCGTTCAAGGATTTTCCGAATCACTTCGCGCGAATATGGCTGAGCATGGTATTGGTGTGACAGCAATATGCCCTGGTATTATTAATACACCAATAGTTGCTGCCACGATCATGGAAGGCGATATGAAAAGCGACAAAGCGCGTCGCAATGCCCAGGAACTCTATAACAAGCGTAACTACACACCCGATAAAGTAGCTAAGGCAATAGTTGATGCGGTGGCTCGCAATCAGGCGGTGAGGCCGGTTTCTCCAGAAAGTTGGTTGTTGTATATCGGTAAGCGATTTATACCCGGGCTGACCGAACTGGCTGCCAAAAACCAACGCAAATTAATGGACAGCTGATGGGTCGAGCCTTTATTGAAGACTTAGAACAACTGCCCATTAATTTGCGTTGGTTTTTGGCAGCCAGTTCGGTCAGCCCGGGTATAAATCGCTTACCGATATACAACAACCAACTTTCTGGAGAAACCGGCCTCACCGCCTGATTGCGAGCCACCGCATC
>JAKSAW010000695.1 GCA_022361455.1 Pseudomonadales bacterium
CGGGTTACCATGTACGATGCGCATGCACGAAAAGGAAACGTCTTCTATCGTGGCCACAAGGTAAGGAGACTGGCAAAGCATGCCGGGATTTTCGAGTGGCACCCTTCTGAACTCTACCTGCCATGGATATTAGGGATCCCTTACGACAACACACAGTACGATACGCACTATGAAGCATTGCAGGACTTGTTCAGCAATACCTATCGCGTGATCACGCCAAACACATGGCCTGTAGATCACGGTTTCCCTTCTATTTCAATAAAGGGAAGGCCTCTCGAGCAAGCCATACGAGACTTCATTCTTGATAACTTAGAAAGCGATCAAGATCATTGACATTACAGCTCACCGAAACAATAATACATTTCATTAATTCATGAAATGTATTATTGTTATCTACCGCCGGGAAGCAAAGCCATGTCAGACTGCAAAAAGCATGAGAACCACCCTCACGAACACGGCCCAGATTGCGGCCATACCGCTATTAAACACGATGGCCACACCGACTACCTCCATGATGGTCACCTTCATCATGTCCATGGTGATCACGTAGATGAGCACGTATTACCAGTGAATGAGACCAATCCCGCAGAATGCACCCAGGGGCACACCTGCAGCGGCCACGACCCTGATCATGTCCATGGCCCTGGATGTGGTCACGAAGCAGTTCCTCATGGAGACCACATTGATTACCTAGTAGATGGCCATCTTCATCATCCACATAATGGTCATTGTGATAACCATGGCCCTGTAGAAGTGGTATCCTCTGGCTCAAAATAGTTAACGCCCAACAACAGCCCCTCACTGAATTACACTAGCGAGGGGTTGCTCTACGCATCACAAAAGGCCCTATGAGCAACAATACTGAAGATGATTTCGATAATGAAAACGAAGATTATCATCAACACCAGCACCTCCGTAGTGTCTCCGACGTAAGCGATGCCACCTTAGAAAAAGCAGCCCAACTGTTTAAAGCGCTCGCCGATTTTGAACGCTTGAAACTATTAACCGTCCTGGCACAAGGCGAGGCCTGTGTTTCTGAATTAGCGACTAAAGACCAAATGTCCACAGTTTCACAAAGGTTAAAAGCGCTTCGAATGGAGAACCTAGTCAGCAAGAAAAGAGACGGCAAGCACGTTATCTATAGCCTGACAGATCAACATGTTTTCGAGCTTGTTGAAAACGCCCTTTCCCATGTAAAAGAACAGAATGATTATAGGGATTAGACCCTACCAGCTCACAGCTTTCGCTTAAAAATGATATGTTGTAACATCACACTAAACATTAATTCTAAAACCTATATTGATCAATCGGACTTTTAACATGACTCAATTACCTGTAACGGTGCTATCAGGCTTTCTGGGTGCCGGAAAAACTACTGTGCTCAGTCATATTCTGAACAACCGCGAAGGCAAAAAAGTAGCGGTTATTGTTAATGATATGAGCGAGATAAACATCGACGCCGCAATGGTGCAAAACGAAGTCTCACTCAATCGCCAAGAGGAAAAGTTGGTGGAGATGAGCAATGGCTGCATTTGCTGCACCTTGCGCGAAGATTTGTTGTTAGAAGTCACTAAGCTCGCCAAGGAAGGAAAGTTCGATTACTTGGTGATTGAATCAACAGGTATTTCTGAGCCGTTACCCGTCGCAGAAACGTTTACGTTTGCAGACGAAGATGGCGTTTCGCTTTCTGATGTTGCCACGTTAGACACGATGGTAACGGTTGTTGATGCCGTTAACTTTCTAAAAGATTTCGACGAAGCTAAACACTTGCAAGAAACCGGTGAATCACTCGGCGAAGACGATGAACGCAACGTGTCTGATTTACTAGTCGACCAAGTTGAGTTCGCCGACGTATTACTCATCAGCAAGACCGACTTGGTTGAATCAAGCGAAGTTGAACGATTGATTGCAATTCTTAAATCACTCAATACTCATGCGCAAATCATTCCTATTGAACTCGGCAAAGTTAAAGTTGACGATGTGCTTAATACGGGACTATTTGATTTTGAAAAAGCTCAGCAAGCACCTGGCTGGCTGAAAGAAATGCGCGGCGAGCATGTTCCAGAAACAGAAGAATATGGTATTGGCAGTTTTACCTACGTTGCTCGTAGGCCATTCCATCCAGAAAAGTTTTATCATTTTCTTCACAATACTCGCGCCTATGGCAAATTAATTCGTTCGAAAGGTTTTTTCTGGTTGGCCTCTCGCCCCGAATTTGCCGGCCAGTGGAGTCAGGCTGGTGGTATTGCACGCCACGGATTTGCCGGCATGTTCTGGAAAGCGGTTCCCAAATCGAACTGGCCTACCGATGAAGAGTATCTCGCCTCTATTGCACAGCAGTGGGAAGAACCGTTCGGAGATATGCGTCAAGAACTAGTCTTTATTGGCCAGAATCTCGATCAAGCGGCAATGACTAAAGCACTAGATGATTGCCTGCTGACTGAAGAAGAGTTACTCAAAGGCAAAGAGTATTGGACCAGCCTGAACGATCCATTCCCAGCATGGGCCGAGGGCGCATAGGCATATCAAGCATTGCAACCAAAACAGTCGTTGCCCCCATTGCTAGTCTTTGCGCATCAGGTCACAACATCCCCTTTCAATGGGGATGTTGTTTGCTCGCTATCTAAATATGGGTAAACTTATACTAGAGCTAGAAGAAAATCTTAGAGAAACCTGTATTACCATGCCCTATCGATCGCTACTGTCACTTATTGTTTGCCTATTCCTTGGGATTTCCTCCCATGTACAGGCCTCATTAGACCCTAATTCCAAGATCACCACCGCATCTCTAAGTGCTGACACCTCTAAAATCCAGTTAGGCGCGGTAAAAGCAGCAGTGATGGATCTAGATAGTGGCGAGGTGCTTTATTCCAAGTACGCAGACTGGGTCACGCCAATTGCTTCAATTACCAAGGTGATGACCGCCATGGTGGTATTGGATAGTGAGCAAAGCCTTGATGAAATGGTCGTTATCGCCAAGCCCGATTATGAAACCAGAAAAAACGCCTACTCTCGAATGCGGATTGGTTCCAAGTTAAAGCGTTCCGACTTAGTACGTTTGTCTTTAATGGCTTCGGAAAATTTGGCGGCCTATACATTATCCGCAAGCTATCCCGGTGGAGTCAGCGCCTTCGTGGAGCAGATGAATAAAAAAGCCGATGAGCTGGGAATGACAAAAACCCAATTC
Source organism: Pseudomonadales bacterium (assembly GCA_022361455.1). Lineage (GTDB taxonomy): Bacteria > Pseudomonadota > Gammaproteobacteria > Pseudomonadales > Ketobacteraceae. Next base: position 3,188 of record JAKSAW010000695.1, read on the forward strand.
GCCGATGCTAGCGGTTTGTCCATCAACAATGTTTCTACTGCGGACGACTTATTGAAGATGATTAAGACAGCCGCCGAATATGAAAAGATCCGTGAGTATTCCACCACCCCTCGATATACCGCACGCTTTAAAGGGCCCCGTTACTCATTGAACTATGGCAACACGAATCGATTAGTTCATCGCAACAGCTGGAATATTGGATTGAGTAAAACCGGTTATTTAACCGAAGCAGGCCGTTGCCTTGTATTGCTCAGCGAATTTGAAGGCCGACCAGTTGCCATGGTTTTGTTAGATGCTTTTGGTAAGATCACACCTCTAGGTGATGCGCAACGGGTGAAACGATGGCTAACTACGGGTGACAGTGGCCGTATCGCAGGTGCAGCATTACGTTATCAGCAAAGTAAGTCGAAGGAATATCCTTACTAAGACAACAATAACAAAGCGCTGTATCTTATGAACGAAGCACTACTCAATTACCTTCTCGATAAACTACGCCGCTTTGGGGTGAGCTCAAGCAATCAGTTATCTCATGTCACCACCTATACCCGCGAACTTCCCATTAGCCTTGATCGCATGTACGAGAATGCTATCGATGGGGAACATCTCCCCTATTTGCATAGCTCTACTTTTTCCTACATCGACATATTGGAATCAGGCCCCTGGGGTTGGCGAGCTAAAGCGGGACTACATCCAAGATCCAAGCTCACCGATATGGAAATTAAGCTGGTTTTAAACAAAGATGAATTCTGTTGGAAAACAACTACTCTATCCGGTTTGGGAAAAGGTACAGAAATTTGGACTCATGCAATTCCTTTAGGCGAAAACCGTATAAAAGTAATCGTGGATTTTTACGTTCCTAAACTACCAGCGATATTAAAAGATTTTTACGCGGAATATTATATAGCTACCTATGAAAAGCTTTACGATGAAGATTTAATGATGATGTCGCAGCGGCAGCAAGCATTAGATTTCAAGAAAGCGTCAACCAACAAGGAAAATGCTGCCACGCTTGCATTAGGTAATGAGAAAGAAATCCGCAGTCAGCTACCCTTTACTTTCGAATTTAAACAGCACCGCTTTGTTATCAATGAATCTAATGGAGAGCTGGTAGTTTATTCAGCCATGTGCCCACACATGTTAAGTCCTTTGGAAAACGAAACGCTTGATAACGGCGTGGTTGAATGCCCATGGCACGCCTATCGATTTGATGTCAAAACAGGCGAATGTGTCAGTGGGCAGAGCTGTAGATTAAAGACGCCTCCTGCCCTGTCCATTGACCCCGATACCCAGCAGGTCGTGGTAAAAGAGTTAAGCTAACCACTGGATTCCAAAAGTCATTTAGTTAAATCTACGTAATCTAAGCTACCCCGTAAAGAAATTCGTCAGCGCCAAAAAATCTTGTGTCTATATCCGCATAAGAGCATTCAATTCGAGCATCCTTATAGGCACGTCGCAGGGTAATCCATATCATTCATAGCATCCGTTTGATCTCCAGATGAGGCATTTGCTATGAACAAATCCAGTGATCTTTTCAGCCATCCTGATTTTCGTAAATTCATGTTGAAGGCCTGCTCCTCCTTGGGCTACAGGAATATAGTCTTAAGTTTGATGAAAGGCATCACTAGCGCGAAAGGGGATCGCAAAAAAGTCATTAGCACCTTTATGCAAAGCGCCTTCAAACGACTTGGTAAGCGCGTAGCGGTGAGCACTGAAACCGAAAACATCACCTTTGATGAATTACAGCAGCGGTCGGTTAAGCTCGCAAATAGTCTTCATCAACAGGGAATTAGCAAAGGCGATAGAATTGCGGTGCTGATGGACAACGAAGCAGCATGGTTTACCACCATGTTTGCATGCATGTTAACCGGGCTGAAAATGCCCATGCTAAACACTCATCTCAACAAAAAAGAGCTAAGGAATTGCATCCAATCATGTGCGCCAAAGGCTTTGATATTTTCGCCAGGTTTCGTGCCAGTAATACAGGAATTGGAAGCAGAGCTAGAAAGCGTCGCCGTCTTTGTTTGTACACAACCAATTAAACTTCCCAATAGCTATCACCTATTTAAAGATTTAGTAACTCAAGGTGCAGCCGAAATTCCTTTTTCCGGCTTTGGTCTAGCACAAATGCCTTTTAGTGGTGGTTCCTCTGGCCAGCCAAAGTTCATCAGTGAGTCCGATGTAGATGCGGATAAAAATCCTCGCATGCAAGGCATCAACGAGAAAGAACTACAAACATTAAAGCTCAACTACATTGCTGGCTATAGTCGCCTCGGTTTAGGTGATTTGAAAGGAGACATGAAATCTTTAGTACCTGGGCCACTTTATCATTCTGGCCCTCAAATAGCGGTACTACCTCTATACCTGGGCGGTACTGTCGCAGTAATGAGTAAGTTCGATGCCGAGGACTTCCTAAAGACCATTCAAGAAAAGAAGATCAACTTCACTTTTGTAGCGCCCACCATGCTGGAGCGAATCATTAAGTTACCCGAGTCGATCAAGACTAAGTATGACCTTTCAAGCATGCGAATAATTTTATGCGCCGGAGCACCCTGCCCCCATTTTGTGAAGAGCCAAATCAATAAACTGTTTATTCAACAAGGCGCTAGTGTGAATGTATTTAACGAATATTATGGCTCTTCCGAAGCACAGCTGATTTCAGTACTCAGAGCTAGCGACTACGAACAAAATCCAGAGCGTTACAAGAGTGTGGGCAAAGCTACGGTTTCTGAAACTCGTGTCTATGATATGACAGAAAAAAGCTGGTGCGAGCCAGGAGAAATTGGCCATGTGCTTGTTCGCAACCCAAGGATTTATCGGGTGCAGGCAGGAAACACCAATGAGATCAGCAAAAGCCTTATACAAGTAGAAGGCACTTATTGGTACGACGATGGTTGTGTAGGTTATCTCGATGCCGATCAATTCCTTTACCTCACTTCGCGCAGCAAAGACATGATTATCTCTGGTGGAGTGAATATCTTCCCTAACGAAATTGAAGAAGCCATCAAAACACATCCAGCGGTACAGGACGCAGCCGTGGTGAAAGTGGCCGATGAAGATCTTGGTGAAGTACCTGGAGCCGTTGTGGAATTGATCAAAGGCCAACGTCTGGATCATATCGCCTTAATCGATCATTGTAAGTCAGAGGGGCTATACGGATTTAAGATACCCCGTCATGTGCGTTTTACTGAAAAGCTGCCAAAAAATGATGCTGGTAAAATTCGCAAATCAGAATTAGAGATGGCGTATTTTAGGTCAGCAGAAACAGTCGCCGAAGGGGCATGATGAGTAATGGATCTAGTTTTTGAATTAATCCATCATCCGGACGTTTTGGTTTATGCCATGATTCCAGTTATTAGTGCAGTTATTGGCTGCGCTACGAATGCGCTTGGAATCCAGATGATGTTCAAGCCACTAAATTTTATCGGTATCAAACCAATTTTTGGCTGGCAAGGAATCGTACCTGCACGAGCCAGGAAGTTCGCCAAGTTGCAAATGGATCAGGTTGATACGTTAGTTGATATCGATGAAATCTTAGATCGCATCAATGCCGATGAAGTCAGCCAAATATTGCAGCCCAACGTAAGAACCCTGATTGAAGACATTCTCGATGATGTAGAACGGCGCCAAACGCTTTACTACTGGGAAAACCTGCCTGAATTCGTGAAGCGAAACGTTTGTGCATCAGTATCACGAGAATTACCTGGCGGCATTAAAGATTTAATGGATGATATTAAGCAGCATCATCATCAGCTCTTAGATGCCAAAGAGATTGTGGTAGAAAAACTGGATAAAGATAAGCATATCCTGGTTGAACTTATTCAGCGCACGATTAGCACCGAACTTAACTTTCTGATTAAATCTGGATTAATCTTAGGTTTCTTATTTGGCATTTTGCAGATGCTGATGTTCTTTAAGCTGCCTGATTATTGGTTAGTGCTACCCATCGGTGGTTTCTTGGTGGGTTATCTAACTAATTGGATAGCGGTTAAGTTAATGCTATGGCCCCTGGATGCGATAAAAATTGGTCCATTCGTTTTACAGGGTGTATTTATAAAACGAAAAAATGAAGTGGCAATGGACTATGCCGAAGTGCTCACAAAGCAAGTGCTAAACGCTCAAACACTTGCCGATCACATCATGCGCGCGGATATTGACTCCCCCATGAACAAGTTGCTCCGTTATCATATTAAAGCCATTATCGATCGCTCCATTGGTAATCGTAAATACTTGGTAATTCTTTCCCTAGGCAC
>JAKSAW010000331.1 GCA_022361455.1 Pseudomonadales bacterium
CTAGAAGCTCTTTTCACCTTCTAATCGAAACAGTCGATTTGTCTTGATGGAATTTAAAGCTACCTGAGGGCGTTAAATTCCATCAACAATAAAAAACGGGCCTCAAGTGAGGCCCGTTTTTTATGCAAGAGTTTATAAACCATTGCTGCTGAAGCCTGAAGCACAACTCTATTGTTTTGTTTCAAGCGCTTCCAATGCCTGCTGCATCTGTCGCTGCAATTGCTCCACTAAATTTTCTAATCGATTAATTTTCTCCGCCTGCTCTTTGTGACTTTCTGTCAAAGCAGAAAGCTCGCTTGCGATGTCGTTAGGCCTTTGCTTCAAATCTATAGCTGGTTGAGGAGTTTGAGTATCCGCCAGCTTTTCAAGCAAAGCCTTATTCTCAATCTCTAATGCTTGCTGCTTGGCAAGAAGCGCCTGTTGCGCAATTCGCTCCGCTTGCGCTGACACCTGTTGCTGAATACGCTTATCTAACTGGCCAACCATATTCTCTTCTACCACTAATTGGCCATCCACTCCGGAGCGTCCTTGCTGACCTGCAGCACCATCCACTCCAGCTTGACCTCCCGGTATCCATTTTTTACTACCAGTTAAGGTTCTCATATTAATATATCGACCCTTGGAGCCCTCTCCTGCCTTGCCACCTTCTCCAGCTTTACCACCAAGACCACCACGGTTCTCGACCTCGAGCCATTTGTTTAAAGGACCAGTTAGACTACTGGATTCCAAGTAACTGTATCGAATTCGAACATTACCACCATTACCACCGTCGCCGCCATCACCTCCAGCTCCGCCAGCACCACCTTTGGTACGACTGCATTTATCTATAGCGCCAGCTTGCTCCCCTTGACCACCTGCCCCACCATGACCGCCAGTACCTCCACTGGTTATTACCTTTAAATCTCCCCAGGAGTGAACCTTTAAGTCCAGGCTAATAGAGACGCCGGAATTTCCACGCAGACCTTGCTCACCGCTGTCACCGGCAACACCATCTTCACACTCATCCGCTTGGCCAGTCACACTTTCCCCGTTGCCACCTTGCTCACCTGCTAACCCGGCACCTGAAATCAACACTCCCTTACCAATAACAGCTTTATCGGCACTTACCTGCCAGCGGCGAACATCCGGTGCAAAGGAGACAGTAGCACCATCTTCTAAAATCAGTTCTTTTAGATCGAGCCATTCTTGACCCGCTTCAATGGTGACTGATTCGCCAGACTTTACATGGAGCGATTCAGCAAGGGCAGGCAAAGTAAAAAGGATACTGATTGAACAGATTAAGAGGCGCAGCATAAGAATTCCCACTTCAGATCCAAAATTGAATGGAGCTAAGCATAGAATTCTCTGCTCGGGTTAACAACCTATTGATTAACTTTGCAACAGATATAAAAAAGGCGCTAAACAATTAGCGCCTTTCTTCGAATCATGCCGACAGACTGCATTTAATATCTAAACAGCAATATAACGCCTAACTTCTTCCTCTTGCATATCTTTACCTTCACCGGCAAGCACCACCTCACCTCGATCCATTACCACATAAAGATCCGCAAGGGCCTTCGCAAAATCAAAGTACTGCTCAACCAGAACGATCGCCATGTCACCTCGATCCCGGAGTAAGCTAATGACCCGCTGGATATCCTTGATAATAGATGGCTGAATACCTTCCGTTGGCTCATCTAAGATAAGCAGTTTTGGCTTTGTTACCAAAGCTCGCGCGATTGCTAATTGCTGTTGTTGACCACCAGACAAATCTCCACCACGTCTTTTTAACATGGTTTTTAGCACTGGGAAGAGTTCATAAATTTCTTCAGAAATCTTTCGTTCCGACTTCGGCAACATACCAAAACCCACTTTAAGATTTTCTAGTACTGTTAACTGGGAAAAGATATCACGACCTTGGGGCACATAAGCGATTCCACGACGGGCCCGTTCGTAGGAAGCCATTTTCACGATGCTTTCATCTTGCCAAGTAACACCGCCCGATGCGACAGTTTGATGGCCAGCAATAGCACGCATCAACGATGTCTTACCAACACCGTTGCGCCCCATCACACAAGTCACTTTACCGGGCTCAGCATCAATGCTTACTTTCTTTAGCGCCTGACTCGCACCATAGAACAAATCGATTCGATCAACATTCAGCATGATTACCGCCCCAAATAGACTTCAATGACTTTTTCATTATTTTGTACGGCATCTAAGCTGCCTTCAGCCAGCACACTGCCCTCGTGAAGCACAGTAACAGGACTCTCTAACGCTTTGATAAAATCCATATCATGCTCCACCACCACCACAGAGTGCTGACCGGTAATGCTTTTAAGTAATTCTGCAGTCACTTCAGTTTCGTGATCTGTCATGCCTGCAGCAGGCTCATCCACTAATAGTAAATCAGGCTCTTGAATCATTAGCATACCAATCTCTAACCATTGCTTTTGGCCATGAGATAGGGCACCCGCTAGCTCATTCACCTTCTCGGTTAGCGCTATGGTTTCCAATGTCTTATGAATCGTATCTCGTTGCAGTCCTGATAAACGATGGAAGAGGCTATTGAATACACCTTTTGGTCCAGCTAGTGCTAACTCTAAGTTTTCAAATACCGTTAAACTTTCGATCACTGTTGGTTTTTGAAACTTTCTACCAATACCCAAGTTGGCAATATCCGCCTCATCATGATGAGTGAGATCAATACTCCCTTTAAAAAGCACATCACCAGTATCGGGCTTAACTTTACCGGTAATCACATCCATCATTGTAGTTTTACCGGCACCATTAGGGCCGATAATGGCACGCATCTCACCCTCTTTTACAATAAGTGAAAGACTATTAAGTGCTTTAAAGCCATCAAAGCTAACGCTTACACCAGAAACATAAAGGATATCTTTTTCAGTTGGCTCTATATGTTGTGTCACTATATTCATGAAATAGCTCCTTTAAACCTCAGTGCTAGCTTTGGGTAAAGTGTCAACTGGCTCATCTTTGACATCGGCTTGTTTTTGTACCTTTTTAGCCAACATCTTTTCCTTGATATCAGAAGCTAAACCAACAATACCTCTTGGTAAGAATAATGTGGTAAGCACAAACAAACCACCTAACATAAACAGCCAAATTTCTGGGAAGGCAGCAGTAAAGTATGTTTTTGCATAGTTCACGACGAGTGCACCAATAACAGCACCGTATAAGAATCCACGTCCACCGACAGCCACCCATATAATAATTTCAATGGAATATAGGGGAGCAAACTCACCAGGATTAATAATGCCCACTTGTGGAACATAAAGTGCGCCAGCGATACCAGCCAAAACAGCGCTCAACATAAACACAAACAGCTTATAATGCTCCACGCGATATCCCATAAAGCGTGTGCGACTTTCTGCATCCCTCACAGCAACAAGAATACGACCATACTTAGAAGCAACTATATAACGACACAAAATATAACTAAGAATCAAAACCACTCCAGAAGCAGCAAACAGCGCAACTTTAGTGGAGTCTTCCTGCAAGCTAAATCCAAGTATATCTTTAAAGTCTGTTAAGCCGTTATTCCCACCAAAACCCATATCGTTTTGGAAGAACGCCAGCATCAGTGCATAAGTCAGTGCTTGGGTAATGATCGACAAATACACCCCTGTTACCCGAGACCTAAACGCCAGGTACCCGAATAGAAATGCTAACAAACCAGGCACCAAGGCAACCATAACCATGGCAAATAGAAAGCTATCAAAGCCATACCAATACCAAGGCAGCTCAGTCCAATTTAAGAATACCATAAAGTCTGGCAATAAAGGGTTACCATAAACACCACGGTCACCTATCTGACGCATTAAATACATGCCCATGGCGTAACCACCCAAGGCAAAAAAAGCACCATGGCCAAGACTGAGAATACCGCAGTAACCCCAAATCAAATCAACTGCCAACGCCAGTAAGCCATAGCAAAGATATTTGCCTAGTAACGCGACTGTATAGGTTGAAACATGAAACGCTGAAGATTCTGGTACAGCAAGATTAAAAAATGGTACCGCAACTGTTAATACCGCCAAAGCAATCAACAGTCGCTTGCCACCAGCATCTTCCGTGAGAAACTTAAGCATTGGTCCTTTAGGGATACTAGTCATGACCTATGCCTCCACAAAGCGACCTTTCAAGGCAAACATGCCTCGTGGTCGTCGCTGAATAAATAAGATAATGGCAACCAGAATTAGAATCTTAGCTAAAACAGCGCCTGTCCAAGGTTCGGCGAACTTGTTAATAATTCCTAAGCTCATAGCACCAAAGAGAGTACCGAATAGATTGCCTACGCCGCCGAATACCACCACCATAAACGAGTCGATAATATAAGACTGGCCAAGGTTAGGCCCAACGTTAGTCAGCTGACTAATGGCGACTCCGGCAATACCTGCAATACCCGACCCAAGGCCAAAAGTTAATGCATCAACCCATCCGGTTCTGATCCCCATACTACTCGCCATGGGACGATTTAAAGTCACTGCACGCATTTGCAATCCGAAGTGGGTGCGCTTTAACAACAGAATTAAACCTACAAACACCATCACACTAAAAATGACGATATAAATACGGTTGTAGGTTAATGAAAGCATTCCATTTACATGCCAAGAACCACTCATCCATTCGGGGGTAATGACTGCTCTGTTTAATGGTGAGAAAATAGATCTAACAAGTTGCTGTAAAATTAAACTGATACCGAAAGTCGCTAACAATGTCTCCAAGGGGCGACCATATAGATAGCGAATCACACCACGCTCAATCGCGATACCAAACAAGCCGGAAACAATAAAAGCAGCGGGTATTGCAACAAACAGAGAATACTCAATACTGTTGGGCATTAATTGTTGCACCACAAATGTCGTATAAGCGCCCAGCATAATCATTTCGCCATGAGCCATATTGATGACGCCCATCACACCAAAGGTGATCGCTAAGCCAACAGCGGCAAGCAGCAAAACAGATCCAGCACTAAGACCAAAAAATAGGTTCTCTATTAACTTGTAAACATTTTCTTGCCGTTCATACTCAAGCAAGCCTTTTTCAGCAGCTTCAATAATATAAGCATTCGGTTCCAGGTAATTGCCTTCTTCGTCTTTTTGTAAAACTCTTAACAAAGCACCCTTGACTGCTTGATGAGGGTGAGCACCAATAGCCTCGACACCTTTAAATCTTGTTTCAGTAACATCCGAAGTAGTCCATATAATCCCTTGAGCGATTATCATGGAATCTTTGATTGCAGATACTTCTTCTTTCTCGATTGCTTGAGCTAGAAAAGGCAGCATAGATTCAGTGGGGCTTTTAATAATATTATCTGCAGCAGCTAAACGAACAGCGTCATCTGGGTGGGTCAGTTCGAGCATTGCCATCAAGCCCCGAAGCTGACGCCTTAATTTATTATTGATTCGAATTTTACGAAGTGCTTTCTTTTTTAATTGACCAATCTTTTCACCGCTCAAGATATCGGTGACTGTATATAGAGAGTCTTCTTTAATTCCTTCGACGATCACTCCGGTTTCTTTTACCGCGAATAAATTACCTTCTGAAAGTGGCATCAACACGTCGAGTGCCTTTTCATGACCACTTAAGGCAATACCCTGAATTTTCTTACCTTTAACCTTATAGGATTTAGTATCTAATCCCTTCACCGCTTCGTCGAAGTTAAATACTTCCTCGGCAGCACTATCCCCTTCATTTGAATCAGCATCCTCTGCTTGAGACAGCATTGGTAAAGCCGCCAGCCAAACACACAAAAACCCTTTTGTTAGCAACAGTAGCAACCAACGCATGTTATTTTCCAATTATTAATTTTTGATAAAGACTGGGCACGTTATACGTGCCCAGTTAACTCAGATGAAATGACTACAATCAAGAATTGATTAGTAGTTTTGTCCAGAGCATTTCTTAGTTTCGGTATTGTAGTTACCGCAAGCGACTTTAGGATCTTTCCAGTTTGAAACGATCTTTGCGCTTTCAGGAAGGAAGTCAGTCCATGCATCACCAGGTACGGCACCATCAGTTTCCCAAACTACGTCGAATTGACCGTCTTCTTGGATCTCACCAATAAGCACTGGCTTAGTGATGTGGTGGTTAGGAAGCATCTTAGCTTTGCCGCCAGTCAAGTTAGCAACGGTTACGCCATAAATGTTTGAGCGAACTTTATCAACATCAGTAGTACCAGCTTTTTCAACTGCCTTGGCCCACATTTTGAAGCCAATGTACGTAGCTTCCATTGGATCGTTAGTCACACGCTTCTTGTCTTTAGTGAAGCCATGCCATTTTTTGATAAAGGACTCATTTACATCGTTCTCAACGCTTTGGAAGTAGTTCCAAGCTGCTAAGTGACCAACCAAAGGAGAAGTATCAAAACCAGAAAGCTCTTCCTCACCAACTGAGAAAGCTACAACTGGAATGTCTTCAGCCGAAATGCCCTGGTTAGCTAGCTCTTTATAAAAAGGAACGTTTGCATCACCATTGATAGTAGAAACAACCGCAGTTTTCTTACCGGCAGAACCGAACTTCTTGATATCAGAAACTATCGTTTGCCAATCGGAATGGCCGAAAGGCGTGTAGTTAATCATGATATCACCAGCTTTCACGCCTTTAGCCTTAAGGTAAGACTCAAGGATCTTGTTAGTGGTACGTGGATAAACATAGTCAGTACCTGCAAGAACCCAACGTTTAACACCTTCATCTTTCATTAGGTAATCAACAGCAGGAATCGCTTGCTGGTTTGGCGCAGCACCGGTGTAGAATACGTTTTTAGAAGACTCTTCACCTTCATACTGTACTGGGTAGAACATTAAGCCGTTCAATTCTTCAATAACTGGCAAAACAGACTTACGAGATACTGAAGTCCAGCAACCAAAAATCACGTCTACTTTTTCTTTCTCTAAAAGCTCACGAGTTTTCTCTGCAAATAGCGGCCAGTTTGAGGCCGGATCAACAACTACAGGCTCTAACTTTTTACCTAACAGGCCGCCTTTTTTATTTTGCTCTTCAACCATCATCAGCACGGTATCTTTTAGTGTTGTTTCACTAATTGCCATGGTGCCTGACAGAGAGTGCAATACCCCTACTTTAATAGTATCAGCAGCTATTGCCATTGATGCACTTAACGATAATGTGCAAGCAGTGGCTGCTGCAGCGGCTTTCTTAAGCCAGTTTTTCTTGTGTTGCGTCATCAGTAATCCCCCCAATGGAATTATTTGGTTAAATGAACGTTTCTTTACAAAGCAGAGTTCATGCCAAGGCCAGTTTTAAGGGAAATTGAGCCTAAATTAGATTAATTAAAATCCAACTTATCTTAGACTGGTACCAAAGCAGTGCACGCGCGCAGCAGCCAAGCACCAACAACTAACACAACACATAAAATCTAGATATAAAGCACTAAACTGGAACACGGAAAAGTAAGTCGACAAAGCGAAACTAGCCATACCAAGCCAGAAGAGCCATGGAATGAATATTTATTAAGCTATTTTCGCTTAAATAATAAAAAGGCGCTTTTCTGTTTCTAAGAAAAGCGCCCTAATATAAAGCAGCTGGAATGATGGAAAGGTTTCTAACAAACTAATCAACACTCATAATGAGGCATTAACCAATCATCCCTTCCTTACAGATAAATTCGATGATTTCCTTAACGCCTTTATTTTCTTTCATATTGGTCATCATAAAAGGCTTATCTCCACGCATTTTTTTAGCGTCGCGATCCATCACCTCCAACGATGCCCCCACCATTGGTGCCAAATCGATTTTATTAATAATCAGCAGATCACTTTTGGTAATACCTGGTCCACCTTTACGAGGAATCTTATCTCCAGCTGATACATCTATAACATAAATGGTTAAATCAGATAATTCCGGACTAAAAGTAGCACTTAAGTTATCGCCACCACTCTCAATGAAAACAACATCCAAATCGGGAAACTGCTGATTTAAATCCGCTACCGCTGCTAAGTTCATAGATGCGTCTTCACGAATAGCAGTATGAGGACAACCTCCAGTTTCTACACCACGAATTCGCTCAGGTTCCAACGCTTTATTACGCGTTAAAAACTCCGCATCTTCTTTGGTATAGATATCATTAGTAACAACTGCCACATTAAAGTCTTCGCGCATAGATTCGCACAAACGCAATGTTAAGGCTGTTTTACCTGATCCGACGGGGCCACCGATACCAACACGTAAAGCTTGTTTCATTATCTTCTCCTACTAAGTTTCGGTTATGACCGAAACAGTCTTGAATACTGTTCTTCGTGGAGCATGCTAGCCATAATTTGTCCAGGCATGCTGTTACCTATCGCTTCTCCTTGCACAGACAATCCATGATCAGTTGCACTCACTATGGTTTCTGTCAACTGATGGAATATTCTTTGCCCTGCTGTTTGTCCCAATGGAAATATTTTTAAAGCTGCCGCAATTTGGTTTTCTAGCCAGCTCCATAGAAAACCTATGCAAGCGCTACGACGATCAATTCCATGATGTTTCGCCGCTAATGCGAAGCAGGTCAAATAAGCAACATCACCTTGAGGGACATCACTCTCAGCGATAATTTGTAAATCTACCAATAGCTTCTTTAACGCCAATCCCATTTGGCAGTCTTCTAAATGTAATTCCGACGTTTCTCTAGATGCTAATAAGTAGTCGTTCCAATAACAGAGCTGCTCAAAGTCATTCTGTTCGCAGGCAGTGACTAAGCGCGTCAAGATGGGTATATCTAAGTTAGCCAAGCCATCACGAATTAAGCCTTTTAACCACTCCGCTGTTTCTGTTTCATTCTTTAACCAACCACTATCAATGGCATACTCCAATCCCTGTGACCAAGCAAAGCCCCCAATAGGCAAAGAAGGGCTGGTAAGCTGCATCAATTGCAACAAGCCAAAATCTGATAATGGGCTTAAACTTTCTTTATTAGTGATGATGGTGGTGACCGCCATTTGAATAGGCTCCATCTTCAGGCTCAAATCCTGCTAGCTCCACAACAACATCCAACCCTAAACCTGTCACCATGTCATCCAAGACATGATCATGTTGGTAGCGCAACCAGCCCTCGCCCACTTGCACCGGCACATGACGATTCCCCAAATGATAAGCAGCTTTGGCTAAAGCAATGGGATCATTCACAGAGGCTTTACTTACCTTTTCAGCAGCTGCTTTCACTACTGCCACATCACCTTCATCATTGGTTAGCAAGGTGTCATTTCTTAAGATATGACCACGAGGCAAAATAAGCCCTACTTCTTCTCCACAACGAGCCACTGCTTTAAAGCGACTCTTTTTACGCATGTCGTAAGGCAATTCAATTTCTAGACGCGCATCCAAAGAATTATCAGAAGGCACGATGTTGGTTAAGGTAATCATCAAAATCTATTTCGCTTTTATTAACGTAAATACTAAAACAAGAAATAACGCTGGGCTAAAGGAACCTCAGTTGCAGGCTCACAGGTAAGCAGCTCACCGTCAGCTCGAACTTCATATGTCTGCGGGTCTACCTCTATCTTGGGCATCGCATCATTAAGCAACAAGTCACTCTTAGTAATAGTTCGAGTGTTTTTAACGGCGGCTAGTGGACGATTTAATCCTAAAGATTCTTTTAATCCATTATCTAACGCAGCCTGGGAAACAAAGTTAAGACTAGTTTGCACACAGGTATCGCCATAAGCACCAAACATAGGTCGGTAATGCACTGGTTGCGGTGTAGGGATAGATGCATTTGCATCACCCATCGGCGCTGCTGCGATAGCGCCACCTTTTATAATTAAAGAAGGCTTAGCACCGAAGAAAGCCGGCTTCCATAAAACTAGATCCGCCAGTTTACCCACTTCAACAGAACCAACCTCATGAGAAATCCCATGAGTAATCGCTGGATTAATAGTGTATTTAGCCACGTAGCGCTTAGCACGGAAATTATCATTATTATCACAATCTGACTCTAACGGCCCCCGCTGCTGTTTCATTTTATGGGCTGTTTGCCAAGTACGGCAGATAACTTCACCCACACGCCCCATGGCTTGGGAATCAGAAGCAATCATAGAAAAAGCGCCGATATCATGAAAAATATCTTCAGCTGCAATGGTTTCTTTACGAATACGCGAATCAGCGAACGCTACATCTTCAGGAATACCCGCATCTAAATGGTGACACACCATTAACATGTCTAGATGCTCATCGACGGTATTAATTGTGTAGGGGCGTGTTGGATTGGTAGAGGAAGGTAATACATTTGGCTCACCACAGGCCGTAATAATATCAGGGGCATGGCCACCCCCAGCACCTTCGGTGTGATAAGTATGAATGGCACGTCCTTTAAAGGCTGCAAGGGTATCTTCCACAAAGCCCGATTCATTTAAAGTGTCGGTATGAATAGCCACCTGAATATCAAACTTATCAGCAACCGATAAACAACAATCTATCGCCGCTGGTGTAGTACCCCAATCCTCATGAAGCTTTAATCCCATTGCACCTGCAACTATCTGCTCTTCTAAAGCGGCAGGCAAGCTGGCATTACCTTTACCAAGAAAACCAAAGTTCATGGGAAACATTTCAGCGGACTTCAACATATTAGCGATATGCCAAGCACCAGGAGTACATGTAGTGGCATTGGTTCCAGTGGCAGGACCTGTACCACCACCTAACATAGTGGTGACACCAGACATCAATGCTTCTTCAATTTGCTGTGGACAAATAAAATGAATGTGCGCGTCGATACCGCCAGCCGTTAATATTTGACCTTCGCCCGCAATGGCTTCGGTACCCGGGCCCACCACAATATCTACACCAGGCTGCACGTCTGGATTACCGGCTTTACCGATTGCAGCAATGCGCCCATCTTTAATGCCAATGTCCGCTTTTACGATTCCCCAGTGATCAAGTATCAATGCGTTAGTTATAACAGTATCAACAGCTTCAGCACGAACAGCCTGGCTTTGCCCCATGCCATCGCGAATAACTTTACCACCACCAAATTTCACTTCATCGCCGTATTGAGTAAAGTCTTTCTCAACACGAATCACTAAATCTGTATCACCAAGGCGAACGCCATCACCAACGGTTGGGCCGAACATTTCTGCGTAGGCACGCTTTCCCATCTTTGCCATGTGTGTATCCCCTTTATTTATTAAAGCTTGCCTTGAACGTCGCCGCGAAATCCATAAACCGTTTGCTCACCGGCGTACTTCACCAATTCAACTTCTCGGCTTTGCCCAGGCTCAAAGCGCACTGCGGTACCGGCTGGAATATTTAAACGAAATCCCTTTGTGGGTTCCCGATCAAAATGCAACGCAAGATTAGTTTCATAAAAATGATAATGTGATCCCACTTGAATAGGGCGATCACCGCTATTAGCAACTATCACTTTGGTAGTTTCCCTACCCACATTTATTTCGATGTCACCATCTGCTACAAAGAGTTCACCTGGTTTCATGTGCTTAGCCTTTTTATATTGTTCGATACGTTAAACGATGGGGTCGTGCACAGTCACCAATTTGGTCCCATCAGGAAAAGTGGCTTCAACTTGAACTTCATGAATCATTTCGGGCACACCTTCCATCACATCGTTAGCACTTAATAATGTGCGGCCAAACTCCATTAAGTCAGCCACCGTTTTTCCTTCTCGAGCACCTTCAATAATTTCCGCAGATATATAAGCCATCGCCTCTGGATAATTGAGTTTTAGGCCTTTCTTCTTACGGCGCTCTGCCAACCAAGCTGCAGTAATCAGTAACAGCTTATCTTTTTCTCTTGGTGAAAGTTCCATAATTTAATCCATTTAAATTTCTTTGCTTGGTTAATTTTTTCCAAAAAACGCTAAATGTTTTTAAGTGTGCCATATCCGCGGCTCACAACCGGCTCGATCAATTTTATAGGGTCGAATCCGTTGCCATGCTTGGGAAAACAGGTGTCTCGCCTGCTGTGCTGAATGCCCTAAATAACGGCAAATTAAAAAACCCTGTTTTTGCGTAAACGCCAAACGAAAGTCGCCATGGACGCACTGTAGGTTTTGTTTTAAGTGCTGCAATAATTCATCATGCTGAATATTACTCACAAAAGTACCGAAAACAGTGAAGCCCTGCAGCCCCCATGGACTATCAATAAAGCCATCATCACCGTTTATAGAAATCCTTTCCACCAATGCTAGCTGATCTTCTTGAAATATCTCTAGTGACTGGGTAAAGCAACCCGCTTCGAAAGGCTCATCGCCAACCACTCGCCCCAAACAAACAATATCCCAAGCCATTAAATGAGCACCCGGCTGCAACCTTATCTTGGTCTGGTTATAGCCATTTGCCCCATTAAAGACAATGTTTTCTTGGGGCAGCCATTCCAGCACAGCATTTGACTCCACCTGCGCAGTGACTCGTTGCGTTTGTGGTAGGCCTTGATCATTAGTGCGATAAACCCGTCCGGCGGAAGGCGTCGTAATTAAACCATGGGAACTTTCATCCACATGAATATCGATTGCAAGGCTATCTCCCGCCACTACACCGCCTGGAGGATGCAATAAGTAAATATGTGGAACTAATGGGCCTTCCGGATAAAAAGCCCTTTGCACACGCAGAGGCCCTTGGTGCAACGCACTCACCAGCGCATTTTTTGGGGATGACTGGCTGCCCCGTCTCGAAAACCTGAGAGAGAGTGACGCCTGCCAAGATTTCTCTGGAAGCGAACAAATAGATGGAGTTACAAGCAATGCTGTCATGAAAGGCGCACTATTTTAAATCACGCAATGGATTAATTCGTTTTATTTTAAGGTCAGTGCAAACACCATACCCTTTTTATTTTTTTGCTTTAATTACAGGGACTCAGCCATATCATGAACAAAACTCAGCCAGCCCAGCTGGATTAAACAGCACACAACCGCACCACAATATCGCACTCAAAAACCATGCAGCACAATTTTGATGCACGCATTCGATGATTCTTTCTATTAGTATTGACTTCAAGCCGCCATTCTAAAGAAGCTACACTTTGGGAATAATTTTTGCTACGTTCTACGAAAATTTAAATACATAAAAAGCTGAGAGATCAAATACTCGGCAAGACGACACTTACTTATTATTGAGGCCAAAATGAACAAAGCCCTAATCACCGCCACCGCTCTGCTTATGACTTCTCCTGTTTTTGCTCATCCAGGGCATGGAGCTGATTTATTCCACCAGCACGGCGACGTTGCTCTAGTTAGCGTCGGTTTAGCATTAGCAACCGGGATTGCCTGCTTTGCAGCTTACAAAGCTTTAAGCCACAAGAAAGCACCCGCGAAAGTTCGCCGCAAGCAAATTAAATAACCAGTCAAGAAGGGTGGCTGTAAAGCCTAGGGTTGATCGATTATCCAATCAACAACTTGTGTTAACTGCTGATCAGTGCAATCAAAGCAGGTGCCTTTCGGTGGCATGGCCTTAAAACCTTTAATGGTAACGCGATAGAGGCGCTCACGATCATTTGAGACAGCTTGCCAAAAATCACGATTAGACAATACAGGTGCACTAGCTGCACCAGTGTCATGACAAGCAAAGCAATAGGTTTGATAAACATCCATAGGATTATTCAAGTTAGTCCCTTGATCTGAGCAAGCCACCAGAGATCCCAACAAGATAGTCACAAAAAAAGCCCGGGCTGATATAGCTAGGGCTTTTTTAATTCGATCGCTCATCATCGATTACTGGCTTTGACCAACCATGAAATCAACAATGGCTTTGATGTCGTCGTCAGAGCAATCTGCGCAACCGCCTTTTGGAGGCATCGCGTTAATACCGCCAATGGCGTTTTGATAGAGTGCATCTGTACCGTTGGCGATACGTGCCGCCCATTGATCAGCTTTACCAGGAACCGGTGCACCAAGAACACCAGCAACATGACAAGAAGAACACTTACTGTTGTATAGATCTTCAGGAGTAGCAGCCACTGCTTCTGCTGCTACGGCAGCACTCGCTTCACCACATTCTTCACCTTCCAAGCAAACTTTAGCATCTGGTGCTGTGCGCTCAGCAACTTTTGCAGGGCTCAAAATAGAGCGGGTTCCAATAGGCTCATCACTGCCCGATTGATCTTTTAACTTTGAAGCCATGGCTGGGCCAGCAAACGCCACCCCAAATACAACCAAAACAGCCAGGAGCCTTTGCATGGCGTTGTGCGAAATCGCGCCCATAGTGTCTCTCTCCACCCAATGTGTAACGTGTTTAAAATCTTGAGGGCGCAAGTATAACTGTTTCAGCGATGGATACAAAAGTTCCTAAGCGAATTGAAATACTTACACCATTTTTTAGGACCAGCGGGTCAATTATGCTATTGAAGATTGGATTATCCATACATTTTTTAAGTAGTGTCGGCATTGCTTACAACTGTTTAGCAACTTAGCTCGAATATGGCCGATTAAAGACTAGCAATCGATCATAATTTACTTGATTTCAATAACTTAGCCTTGCCCTCAACGATAAACAACCAACGTTTTGTTACTTATTAGTGATATTTAAGTTACAAACGCCAAAAAGCGTCGATTTTTTTTACAAACACTACTGTTAAGATAATAAAACACTTACATTTCAACGATTTATAACATGGCACAGGAATTGCCTACGGGTGGATGAACACAAAACACTATCCTTAAGGAGTTAGGCATGAAGTACTTTTTGCTGTTAGGATTGTTTTTGGCAGTTTTCGTTCTGGCTTGGCCTGCTGTACTAGTAACCAGCCCACAACCTTTCTATACCGATCCTGCCCATTTGGGCATGCTAGGCATGGGTTTGTTGGCACTAGGCATGGCTCGTAAGCATCAGAACAAAGACCAGGCATAACAACTTCAGGAATCGCTTTACCTTTTATTTAGATTTAGGTGCTTACACTTAAGTAAGGCGATTCCTGAGCCAAAACCTTCTCTATATCTTATCAATTCTTAACAATTTCAAATTAATCAATCTAATTAACATTAAAGATCCATCAGCACCTCAAAACAGTGTCTGGTGAATTGTTTGTTGTGTCAGCGTCAGAAATTTAATGCAACGAGAGTGAACAAAACAATAACAATCTGGCACGAAAGTCAGTGCAAAACATACCAAAAGCGATTTCTAAGAAAATAGTTTTTCGGTACACTTGCGCCCATCTCATTCGTTAACAATAACGAATTAACCAGTTCCCCCTTTGTGGTTCGCGCGGCATGAAGCTGCGCATCTTTTTTATTCAATCGCTTGCTTAATATCGCGCCAATATCCTTGGAATGCATCACTCCCCTCACTGCTGTAGTTTAAATTTCTAAACAACTGAGTCATACGAGTAAAAAAAGCTCGCACATCAGCTTTGCTTTCAAAATTTTTGTCAGCATTAAGAATTTCAATAATTAAATGAA
>JAKSAW010000876.1 GCA_022361455.1 Pseudomonadales bacterium
GGGTAGTATTAAAGCTGGATTAGATAGCGGCTGGATAGTGAGTATTATCGACGGCATGCTGTATTCAGCTTGGTGGATGATCGGCCAAGGCCATTTAACCGAGGAGCAGGCGACAGAGCATGTGCTGGAAACTCTGTTCGCGGGTGTCGGCGGGGAGTAGGCCCGTTTGTTGGTTATATATGCTGATAGCCAATACAAATTAAGTGGATATAAATAATTGATTTTAACTATCTGTTTGTGAGCGTTAAAATTTCCCCTAAGTAAAGCCGATAACCCATAAATAGATTAGAGATTTAATGTTAGAGAGCAGAGCTGTAGTTCACAGCGAATAAGAGGAGAGCAAAAATGTCGGATGAAGTAAATTACGGACCATTAGTAGGATTGATTGGTGAGTGGAAAGGCGATCGCGGAATTGATGTTGCCCCGGAACCTGATGACACCGAGCGTAACCCTTTCTATGAAACTATTGTGTTTGAAGGCGCAGGGGATGTGGAAAATGCCGAGAAGCAATTATTAACGATCTTACGTTATCACCAAAAAGTTTATAGAAAATCTAACGATGAACAATTCCACGATCAGGTTGGTTACTTCACATGGGATGAAGCCACAGGTGTTATCACCCACTCCTTTGTTATCCCTCGTGGTGTTGGTGTAGTTGCTGGTGGTAAGGTGATTTCAGAAGAAGGCGATAAGATCACTATTAAAGTTGATGCTGCTGATGGTGATAAAGATTGGGGTATTAGCCAAGCTCCTTTTATGCGGGATAATGCTCGTAGTGTTTCTTTCACACAAACTATTGTGCTTGAAGGTGACGAGATGTCTTATGAAGAGCGCACTATGCTGGATATTTATGGTCGTGACTTTGATCATGTGGATAAAAGCAAATTAACTCGAGTTAAGTAAATAGCTTCAAGCCTTAAATTCGCTTTTAGGGGAAAGTGAAAATGCTTTCCCCTAAAAGCTACCATCAATATTTGATCCGAACTAAATCGCTTTAATCATGCAATTTCGCCCATGGCTTATGGGGGTATTAAGCTTTTTCCCTTAATTTCTTTTACATGCATCTGGATATAGTATGCTTAGGTTAATTTCGACTTAGCCAATAAGCGGGTGCATCATGTCAAACAAACGCAAACATTCTTCTAAAGTCGTTGATGGGATCGAAAAAGCTCCAGCTCGAGCGATGCTTCGTGCGGTGGGCTTCAGCGATGAAGACTTTAACAAACCACAAATAGGGATCGCTTCTACTTGGAGCATGGTGACGCCCTGCAATATGCACATCAATGGTCTAGCCGATGAGGCTTGTGCAGGTGCGGATCAAGCAGGAGGGAAGGGCGTTATTTTTAACACCATTACAATCTCTGATGGTATTTCAAATGGAACCGAAGGCATGAAATATTCCTTAGTATCTAGGGAGATTATTGCTGATTCCATCGAAGCAGTTGCCGGCTGCGAAGGGTTTGATGGACTGGTTACTATCGGTGGTTGCGATAAAAATATGCCCGGTTGCTTAATTGGTATGGCTCGCTTGAATCGTCCTTCAGTTTTTGTCTATGGGGGAACCATTCAACCCGGCGAAAATCACACCGATATCATCTCGGTATTCGAAGCAGTAGGGCAGCATGCGCGAGGAGATTTAACACCTATAGAAGTGAAGCAGATCGAGGAAACTGCTATTCCTGGTCCAGGGTCCTGTGGCGGTATGTACACGGCTAACACCATGGCATCTGCCATCGAAGCCCTTGGAATGAGCCTACCTAATAGTTCCGCTCAAGAGGCGGTGTCATCCTCAAAAGTTGATGACTGCCGTCGTGCAGGCGCCGCTGTTTTAGAGTTGGTAGAAAGTGATATTAAGCCAACTGACATAATGACTCGCGAAGCCTTTGAAAATGCCATTACAGTCGTCATTGCGTTAGGTGGATCTACTAACGCTGTATTGCATTTGCTAGCCATGGCGCACTCGGTTGATGTTGAGCTCACCCTAGATGATTTTGTGCGTGTTGGTGAACGGGTACCTGTGCTTGCGGACTTAAGGCCTAGCGGAAAATATATGATGTCCGAGCTGATAGCTATTGGAGGTATTCAGCCTCTGATGAAGATGCTATTAGATAAAGGGTTGCTTCACGGAGATTGTTTAACGGTCACCGGCAAAACAATGGCTGAAAACCTTAGCAGCGTAACCCCATACCCGGCCGATCAGGAAATTATTCAAGCTTTCGATAATCCAATCAAAAAGAATAGTCACTTGGTAATTCTTAAAGGCAACTTGGCACCAGAAGGTTCAGTGGCAAAAATTACGGGTAAGGAAGGTCTCACTTTTACTGGTTCTGCTCGTGTTTACCATTCCGAAGAAGAAGCGCTTCAAGCTATTTTAGATGGCACCATTGTCAAAGGTGACGTTATCGTAATTCGTTACGAAGGCCCGCGTGGTGGACCTGGAATGCGTGAAATGCTCAGTCCCACCTCGGCAGTAATGGGTAAAGGTTTAGGTAATGATGTGGCTTTAATCACCGATGGACGCTTCTCGGGCGGCAGCCATGGTTTTGTGGTAGGCCATATTACACCGGAAGCGATGGACGGAGGCCCGCTAGCAATTATTGAAAACGGCGATGAAATCACAATCGATGCTGAAAATACGCAATTGAGTGTTAATCTAAGCGATGCTGAAATTCAGCAAAGGCTAGCAAACTGGAAGCCACCTGCACCGCGTTATACCCGCGGCTTGCTCGCTAAATTTGCCAAAACGGTTGCGTCTGCATCCGAAGGGGCAGTGACAGATAAGAATCTATAAAGCTGATAGTAGTCGTTATGCGCGAACAGCTAGAGAGGTAGGCTGTTTGCGCACATAGCGATAGGGTTTATATCGGAGTAATCATTAGGTTGTCAGGCTTTGCTTGTGATAAGGCCTTTCCAAGTACTTAGTCTATCTTTTCACATGGCCAGTGGGGCTGTCTTTAATCGATAAATGACTTAATCTTTTCAGCGATATCCATGAGTGTTTGCGGGTCGGCCATTTCACTGGCATGGCCCTTTAAGCCTAGCAACGATCCTGGAAGTACATGAAAGTGAAAATGCGGTACCGTTTGTCCTGCGGCTTTGCCGTTGAGTTGAAAAACTGTACTACCGCCGACACCCATTGCCTGCTCAATCGCTTTGCCAACTATTTGAACTGCTCGCATACAGGCTAACGAAGCATCCTCTGATAGATCATAGATGGTTTCAGCCGGTTCTTTTGGAATAACCAGGACATGACCATCTGTTTGCGGCATTACATCCATAAATGCTAATGCATTATCATTTTCATATACTTTTACACAGGGAGCTTCTTCTCTCAGTATCTTCGCAAAAATATTCTCTTGATCATATGTTCCTTGCATCTTTATATTCTCCTTTAGTTGTAACATTTTTACTTAGAAATCGAATAGCATATTAAAAAAGATTTCCCTGGAAGCAGGGCTGTTGTCTCGATGTGTTGAATACTTAACATGCGTATCTGCAGTAGCTGATGGTGATAGTTTGATGCTCCATAGTGCTTTAAGTTGGTTGGGGACAATAGAATATCGAACATCAATAATGCTTAGCTTGTCGCCTGGGTCTTGCGCTACATAGCCATTTGAAAACCAGCGGAAACGTTCAATGTCGACGGCTTGTTGCGAATTTGGGTCAAGCCACGGAAAGTCTCGGCTAACGTCTAGTTTGGCGATTGATTCACCGGGGTATGATTTTACTGCTGCACCCACACGTACTGCGTCTACATGATAGTGATCTTCTGTCTCGTAAACTATTTTCCATACTAGTATATTGGCGAAGCTTGGTTTGGCTTCAAGCTGAATCGGTACATGCTGTCTTTCTTCGGCTAGTTGCCAGCCAGCTGCCTCGGCCCTATCTCTTTGTATCATCCCTAGCGTCGTATAAGTAAGCGCCCAGATAAATGCAATGCGGGCTAACCAAGGGTTTCGTTGTCTTGTTGCGAACACAAGCAGTATCAAAATTGGCAGCGTGAACGCTGGATCGATCACCGATACCGTGTTCCAGGCATAACGTTCGTTGGTAAGTGGCCAAAATAACTGGGTGCCATAAGTGGTGCAGGAATCCAGTAGCGCATGAGTGCTATAGCCTAAAGCACAATAAAACCAACTCTGCTTAAACGAAAGCCCGCGTTTTTTGGCGATCAGTCGATGCAAAACCAGGGCGCAAATAAAACTACCGAAGGGTATAAACAATAGTGAATGGGTAAATTGTCGATGGTACTCCAAAAACAGTAGGGGGTCGTTCGGTGATCGAATAAGCACATCCAAATCCGGCGCCATACCTGCAAGTAGTCCGAGAACCCCGGCGACCACTAGATGTTGTTTTTTGCCCACGGCTTGTGGCAATGATGCGCCTAGCACACCTTGCGTTAATGGATCCATAATTCACTCATTGATGGCATACGATTGAGTTTCTAGTTTATTACTTATCCCTAAACCTTGTTAACTCTTCTTTTAACCAGTCTTCCGATAGTGCTTGGTTTCCAGAGCAAGATACCGAGTACCTTTTTCCCGACATGCTACTTTTGGTTGCAGAATATTTGATAAAATCCTCTGTCGTCTTAATTAAGCCTTTATCTAAAACGTACTGGTATTTTCTATTTATATGCTCGTAAGCCTCAGAGGACGGATAACTCTTTCCATTTCTTGTAAAAACACATTCCGAATCTTTGATAAATTCCAATAAATGATTGATTTCCTTGGTATTGATGCTCTTGTCAGCTGAAAAGCAATTTGCGCTTATGATTAGGAAAGTGATCAATAGGGTATAAGTAGATTTCATTGCTACTCCAATAAAAGGGTTAATCCCTAAACAACATGATGCAAAGGGTTTATCTTGCTGATCCTGGTGAGCAAATCCGCGTGCCTACCTGATTGAAAACATGGGATCATCTATATAGGTACCTTTACATATGGGACATTTAGAGGGCTTTTTAATCTTGACCCTATCTTCAAATACATAACCACACTTTATACATTCAGCGGGTTCAATGATTACATTTTCCGATTTACAGATATGCTTTAGATGCTCAGCGATTTCCTTTTCTTGCTTGCGAACATGTTTGGAAAGGCTTCCGATCGTTTGTTTGGGGCCCTTGAGGAGATCAATGATCTCTTTCCTTATTGTTTCATTTCTTTCTTCAGGAGCTGAACTACTCATCACTATACCCCGAAAACACTTGATGTCTTAATAGGCTGGCGCCTCCAGACTTCGCTTGCTTAATCAGCTAGGATTTTTTCACAAATTTAGCCGTTACCATAATTTCCCCAACCCCAGGGAATTTGCAATCAAGCTCGTGATCCTTGCCCTCTACTATTCTCCTAATGGTCGTTTTAGTACCTATTTTAAGTCCTTGCGAGGATCCTTTTACTTTAAGATCTTTTATAAGTGTGATCTTATCTCCCGTCTGGAGAATCGTTCCATTCGAATCTCTTACAGCAAACGCATCCTCATCGGTTGAATCGGATGGATTCCATTCATAACCACACTCAGGACAAACCAGATTTTCCTGATCCTGATAGACATAGTTTGAATTACATTTTGGACATGAGGGAAGTGACATAATTTTTGATTACTGATAGCGATACATTTGTAGGTAGATTAACACAGCTTAAGGTGTAATGCTTCAGCGAGCGGCCCGACGTCAGATTAACTAACCTGTTAGAATCCCTTTTTCATTATGTTTCTAATTCTTGCTTTCACCGATGGTGCTTCGTCCCTCATTGCCATTTCAAAGAATTGCTTCGTTTCTTCTTTGTATTCCGGATATTGAAGAGAAATCTCGTAGAAGCCATTGTACGCCCATGCTCTAACAAATTTATTGCTATTCACAAGGCACTTCCGTAAAAACACTTCAACATCTTTCTTTTTTGTGGCGCCAATCTGCAGATAAGGCAAACACTGAAGCAAGTGGAGCATTGTTTCCCAGTTCTCTAGTTGTGGCAGAAGCTCGAATAACGCCACAGTCTCGTTCGCTTCTAGTTTCTGACCACCCTCTAGGTGGCGCTTCAATAGCCAGGTCGCCGCTTTTTGGAAATCTACCTGTGCGGAAAGTTCAATAATTCTAGGGACGAGAGAAGCGTCATCACTATGTCGAGAGTAAATAGCCTCGATATCGCTCGCCGACTTACCGTCCCAATCTAAGAATTCTTGTACTAAATCCATGAATTTTCTCGGTACCTTCTTCGATGCCTATTATTAAATCGATGTTAGAATGTTTTTAATATGCTCTGTTAGTGTAGAAGGGCTGTTCTCGACATCTTTTAATAAAGTATCCATAGTCACTGCGCCGTCTAAACCAAACCAGCTTGCCATTTGTTCTAGGCCTAGGTCTAAATGAGCCATTCTGTGAATATTCTGAAGAATACATGACCTGGTAGTTCATTTTTTTCTCCTAGGAAAGGGTAATATAAATCAGCGTCATAGGGTCTTTAGATTCTTGAGTTTAGTTGCAATACATAAGCCTTTTTAATCAGGAACCGCGACAGTGGTTTTTCTGATTGATTTGTTGGGCGCGCCGACGCTCCTGTAAAAGAGTATCGAGTCATATTCTTTGGTTGGATATTAATTACTCTGTTTTCGGACTTCTTCTGCTGTACGTTCCAGCTGTTCATTCGAATTATCTTCAATAGATCCGGTTCATTCCACATCCTTAACTCCGCCACGTAGATCACATTGGAGGTCTCCCGACTTTTTCATACATTCCTGACTTCTAGCCGATCCATAGACGGCTTGAGCTAGATGCTTTGTACTACAGCCTGCCAACAACACTAACAAGCAAAACACCATTAGACCCTTGTACATTTAGTTCCCTCTACATCCTAAAGTCCTAACGACTTAATGAGCTGACCCGCCAGGGGTCCGCTTGACCTTTTCGTTAGGCAATTGGTACAACTATGGCATAGCTTTTATAGTGCTGACCAAAAATAGTGCTTTTATATACACGAAAAGCCATTTTTGAAAGAAATTTATACTCAGGACGGGTGTCGAGTAGATGCAATACTATCTCACTGTGACCAAATTCAGATGCCCACTTCATTACGTCTTTGAAAATACCAACACCCATACCCCAAAATTCTTCATCTAACAC
>JAKSAW010000506.1 GCA_022361455.1 Pseudomonadales bacterium
GAGCTCCAGCTTCTGAATCTTGGACAGGCTTGTCAGCGGCATCAATCCTTCATGGTCGTCGTTGGAGATATCGAACACCGTCAAAGCTGTCAGCTCGTCTAAGTGAGTAAGAAACGACATGGCAGCAGCGTAGTCAGGGCCAATGTAGTTTCTTCCCAAGTCCAGTGACAGCAGACGGCTTAGACTCCGATAGCACTCCTCCACACAATCGCTGGGGACACAGTTTGGCATTCCCCTGATACTGAGATGTCTTAGATTCTTTAACGAAGCTAGAAATCGAAAGACATCAGCCTCTAAACGGAAACGTTGTGAAGGATGGAGACGGGTTGTCTCCCTGACGACTATAGGATCTTTTTCTCTCAAACCGCGATCCAAGACCACCGCTCTGACGTTTGGAAACTTCTCCATTCTGTTGAGAGAAGCCTTGTCTGTCAGTGTCGGCGAAAGCTTCACTGGCAGCCGCTTGCTCACTTCGTACCACTTCTTGCATACCAAACGACACTCGTGGAGTCCATGCTCAAGCAGACAGCTGAAGATCTTAACCAGGAAGGACTCCTCCTCCAACAGACTTGAGAGAGCGGCATCTTCAGAAGACATCCTTAGAGAATCGAAACGTCTACGCTTTTGATCAAGGACTCGGTGGACATTTAATTCTCTCAATGCAAATTTGATATCTGAGTAAAGTTTGGCGGTCTGTAAAAATTCAAAGGCTTGGAAGTGCAGCTGGTCGACAAACTACGGAGTCCTGAACATTCTGAAATTCCAGTCAACTAATGTTTGTAAATACAACATAGAAACTCAGAGATTTTGAGCGTCAGACTAATTTGATGTATGCGGGAGGCCATCGTGCTTAACTTGCTGCCTTAATCATCGACTAAAGCAATCTCCTCAAACAGAGCATGCATCTTCTCAAGTCAATTTCATCCTCTTCAGACAGTCCTTCAAGAAGTGTCCCAGCTTGCCACAATACTCACAACCCTGCATGTTCGGCGTGACCGCCGGACGAGAGTCGCGCTCGTTCCGAGCTGCTGAGGCACAGACGGAACGAAGTCGCTTCTCCAACTGCTCGATTCTTGCGTCTTGTCCCACAATAGACCCCACCGGAGGCGAAGTCCCACTCGTAGACGGTCCAGCAACCGGGCTGCCAACGATCCCCCAGTCTGCACCCTCCCCTGAACTCGAGGACATTCCGACGGGACTTGCGTCCACGACGGTCAATCCCCGAGTGACCCCTAGAACGTTCATTTTTGCATTCGGCTTTTTTGCCCCCCCTCCTACATCGAAGAACGTTCGCCACACGAAACGACAACAACGACGCAGCAAGGCA
>JAKSAW010000878.1 GCA_022361455.1 Pseudomonadales bacterium
CAAAAACCACAGCGAGACAGTACAGCTTTGTTGCAATCTGCTACTATTGCCCGCCATTTTGGCCCAGCAGATGAAGGTTACTGACATGCTTACACCCGACAAAATCCGCATCGTGATGATCAATACTAGCGATTCTGGAAATATAGGTGCGGCGGCGCGAGCGCTGAAGACCATGGGCTTCGGACGCCTCTATTTGGTAGAGCCCAATGACTATCCTAGCGGGAAGGCTACTGCCAGGGCCTCAGGAGCTGCGGATGTATTGCATCATGCCGTGGTGACGGAGACATTAGATGAGGCGTTGGAAGGTGCTCAGTTAGTTGTGGGTACCAGTGCCCGAATGCGTAGTATTCCATGGCCAGTTATGAATCCGCGTGAATTCACCGATATGCTTAGTAATGAGCGCGATGATACTGAGGTGGCTATTCTGTTTGGGCGAGAAAATTCAGGTCTTACCAATGAAGAGCTGCGACGCTGCCAATACCATGTTTCCATTCCAGGGAACCCTGAGTACTGCGTGCTAAATGTTGCTGCTGCCGTCCAATTAATTTGCTATGAAATGCGAATGAGGTTGGTCGACGGGGTTGGCAACGAAACCGACGCTGATGCGCCTAACATGATGATTTCAAAAACAGAATGGGATGCGCCGCTTTCTTCTAGTGAAGACATGGAACGCTTCTTCCAGCACCTGGAACAAACCCTCCTTGATATTCGCTTTTACGACCCCAATAATCCTCGACAGATCCTTACTCGTATTAGGCGTTTATTCAGTCGCACGCGATTAGATAGATTGGAAATGAACCTGATGCGCGGTGTGTTAGCCAGAGTTCAACAGCTTGCCAAAGGCGAGCAGGTTGAAAATGTAGACGCTACTAAGGCAGAAGCTGGCACAGATACCTTTAAGGACTGATTCATTTAATGCTTGACAAGTTTCAAGCGCTGGAGGTCCGCAATGTTTGAGCAAGTTCGTGAAGATGTGCAGTCGGTATTTCATCGGGATCCTGCTGCTCGGAATAGTCTCGAGGTTATTCTCACTTATCCTGGCTTGCATGCAGTGTTATTACACCGCTTGGCTCATAGTTTGTGGCGGAAAAATTTTAAGTTAGTAGCGCGAATGATTGGTACCTTTAGTCGCTGGCTCACAGGTATCGAGATTCACCCCGGTGCGACAATCGGTCGCCGCTTTTTTATAGATCATGGTATGGGTGTGGTGGTAGGTGAAACCGCCGAGATAGGTGATGACGTAACCCTTTATCATGGGGTCACCCTAGGTGGAACTACTTGGAATAAAGGTAAGCGCCATCCTACTATCGGTAATTCTGTAGTCGTTGGTGCTGGGGCTAAAGTGCTTGGGCCTATCGTTGTTTCCGATAATGCTAGGGTTGGTTCTAATGCAGTGGTTACCAAAGATGTTCCAGAAGGCGCTACAGCTGTTGGTATTCCTGGCAGAGTGATTAAGCGTCAAGCCGTTAATGAAGCGCAAGAGGCCAGAAGAAAAGCCATGGCCGACAAGATTGGTTTCGATGCCTATGGCATGACGCCAGACATGCCAGATCCTATTGCCAAGTCTATTCACAATATGTTGGACCATATGCATGCTGTGGATCAGAAACTATCAGGCATGTGTGGCGCGCTGAAAGAGTTGGGTAGTAATTATTGCGAGGAACAGCTTCCGACCCTAGAGAATGAAGCTTTCGATGCTGTTTGCGATGATTGTGATCTGCCACTAAAAGAGCGGGCGGAACCCGCGGTGAAGGTTGCCGCTAAATCCAAAGAGTCCCTGACAGAAACCACAAATTCTTAGACGTTTTTCCTTTCCGTCTGGTAGCTATTGAAAAAGTTGACTATATTAGTCAGACTTATACCCTAGTGCTTCACTCGGACTTTCCGGTCCTTATTTGTTCGTGAGGCAGCCATTCAGAGAGGAATACATATGAGACTTACAACCAAAGGCAGATATGCCGTTACTGCGTTGCTCGATTTGGCACTCCATGCTCGCAAGGGCCCAGTAAGCCTTGCAGATATATCTGAGCGCCAAGAGATTTCTATTTCTTACTTAGAGCAATTGTTTGCCAAGCTACGTAAGAATGGCCTGGTAAAGAGTGTTCGTGGTCCGGGTGGTGGGTATCGTTTAAGTCGTGCTGCGGATGAAATTTTTGTGGCTGAGGTAATCGATGCAGTCGATGAGAGCATTGATGTTACCCGTTGCGAGGGTCGTGGCGATTGTCAGGGCGGTGAGCGATGCTTAACTCATGAGTTGTGGATGGATCTTAGCTGCCAAATTCATAAGTTTTTGAGTGGAATCAGTCTTCAAGCTCTTGTGGATCGATCAGAAATCCGTAAAGTTGCCGAGCGTCAAGACAACCTTCAAAATCAACAACGACATGAAGCCATGTCGATTGAATCTGAAGCAGTGATAAGCCTACTGAACTAATCCGCTGCTTCCTTCTTATGAGGAGTTAGCAGTGAAACGTCCAGTGTATCTCGATTATGCGGCGACGACCCCAGTCGATCCCCGTGTTGCCGATAAAATGGCAGAGTGCTTAACGCTGGATGGCTTGTTTGCAAACCCTGCCTCCCGATCACATTTCTATGGTTGGCAGGCTGAAGAGGCCGTTGAAACCGCGCGACAGCAGGTTGCGGATCTTTTAAACGCTGATGCACGAGAAATTGTTTGGACATCCGGTGCAACTGAGTCTGATAATCTCGCCATCAAAGGCTATGCCCAGGCGCATAAAGACAAGGGCAATCATATTATTACCTCTGCCATCGAGCACAAGGCTGTGCTCGATACCTGTGAGTATCTAGAGCATCAGGGTTTCAATGTGACTTATCTTGAGCCCAATCCTAACGGCCTAGTCACACCCCAATCTCTCGAAGCTGCGATAACGCCAGAGACCATTTTGGTGTCATTAATGCAGGTTAACAATGAAATTGGCACTATCAATGATCTAGCTGCTTTAGTTCAAGTGGCTAAGGTGCGGGATGTTGCTTTTCACACCGATGCTGCACAGAGTGCGGGCAAAGTCCCTCTAGATACCAAAGCAATACCTGTCGATTTAGTATCTCTTTCTAGCCACAAACTTTATGGCCCTAAAGGCATTGGTGCTTTATATGTTCGCCGTATGCCAGCAGTGAAAATTGCAGCTCAAATTCATGGAGGAGGGCATGAACGGGGAATGCGCTCAGGCACTTTACCGACTCATCAAATAGTTGGCATGGGTAAGGCATTCGCCATTGCTCGAGAGGAGATGGCCGAAGAATCTACGAGAATTCTTGCGCTGCGTAATCGGCTA
Source organism: Pseudomonadales bacterium (assembly GCA_022361455.1). Lineage (GTDB taxonomy): Bacteria > Pseudomonadota > Gammaproteobacteria > Pseudomonadales > Ketobacteraceae. The sequence continues at coordinate 3,294 of JAKSAW010000878.1, forward strand.
TGGTCGCGATTAAGCGAAGTCGAGGGAGTATCGCTCAACGGTGATCTGGATCAGCGAGTAGCTGGTATCTTAAATGTCTCCGTGGCGGGGGTTGATGGCGAAGCGCTAATGATGGGGTTGGGCGATTTGGCGATCTCATCCGGTTCTGCCTGTAATTCTGCCAGTGTGGAGCCTTCCTATGTTGTGTCAGCGTTGGGCGTGGATAGGCAGCGAGCACTAGCGGCTTTGCGTTTCTCATTGGGTCGCTTTACCACCGATGAGGAGGTAGGTTTTGCAGCTGACACTTTTACCAAAGTCGTTACGGGTATGCGTAGCGCCTAAATGGCCATGGCTGCTCGCCGCCTTGTGCCATGGGCGTGACGTTCCTGTGAACCCTTCCAGATAACCGTAGGTTTTCCCAGCAAAGCTGTATATAATCGCGATCCTCAAGATTTTGGATTGATTTTTTAGATATTTTTGGAGAACAGGCATGGCCGTAGAGCGCACTCTTTCCATCATTAAACCCGATGCAGTTGCTAAGAATGTTATCGGTGAAATCTATACTCGTTTCGAAAAAGCGGGTCTTCAAATCGTTGCTGCAAAAATGCTGCAATTAGATGACGAAAAAGCAGGCGGTTTTTACGCTGAGCATAAAGAGCGTCCTTTCTACAAAGACCTTGTTGCTTTCATGACTTCTGGTCCTGTTGTGGTTCAAGTTTTAGAAGGCGAGAATGCAGTAGCGCTTAACCGTGAGTTAGTGGGTGCTACTAACCCTGCTGAAGCAGCGGCTGGAACTATTCGTGCAGATTTCGCGTCTACAATTGATGAGAACGCTGTTCACGGTTCAGATAGCCCTGAATCTGCTGCTCGCGAAGTTGCATATTTCTTCAATGACGAAGAGCTTTGCCCTCGCAAGCGCTAATTTGAGTTATTGAATGAAACAGCGTAGCTTGGATACCAGGCTGCGCTGTTTCATTATGGAAACTTGGTTTTTATAGAGAAAGATACCCATGTCCACAGAAACACGAACCAATTTACTTGGCCTTACCAGGGCACAAATGGAAGCTTTTTTCGCTGAACTAGGCGAGAAGAAGTTCCGTGCGCAGCAGGTCATGAAATGGATCCATTTCTATGGGCTGGATGACTTCGATGAGATGACTAACTTAGGCAAGGCTTTAAGAGCCAAGCTAAAAGAAGTCGCTGTTATCGAAGGTCCCACAGAGGAATATCATCACTATTCTCAAGACGGTACCCGCAAATGGGTATTTCGCCTAGATGAGAAAAACTGTGTTGAAACTGTTTTTATTCCCGAAGGCAAGCGAGGCACATTATGCGTGTCTTCCCAAGTTGGCTGTGCGCTTGATTGCAGTTTCTGCTCAACCGGCAAGCAGGGTTATATGCGCGACCTGACAGTTGCGGAAATTATCGGCCAGGTATGGTTGGCGAACCGATCTTTTGGTGTTCCAGAGAATAAAGGCCATCGCAACATTACCAATGTGGTAATGATGGGAATGGGCGAGCCGCTGCTTAACTTCGATAATGTCGTGAATGCCATGGATATCATGAAAGATGATCTATCCTATGGCGTTTCGAAAAAGCGAGTGACATTGAGTACGTCGGGTATTGTTCCCAAAATGTACGAGCTCTATGACACCATCGACGTGTCTCTTGCGGTGTCTTTGCATGCCCCTAATGACGAATTACGCGATGAATTGGTTCCAGTAAACAAGCGCTATCCGCTAAAAGAACTGATGAAAGCTTGTCGCGAATATACTGATCGCTATAAAGACGGCCGCCGTGTGACCATGGAATACGTTTTGTTGGAAGGCGTAAATGATACCTTCCAACATGCTCATGAATTGATTGAGCTTTTGAAAGCCGTGCCTTCTAAAATTAACCTTATCCCCTTTAACCCGTTTCCTCATGCGCCTTACAAAAAGCCTAACAACATGCGTGTTCGAGCTTTCCAAGAAGTGCTGTTAAATGCTGGATACGTCACAACCGTAAGAACTACGCGAGGGGATGATATTGACGCAGCTTGCGGTCAATTAGTGGGTCAGGTACAAGATAAAACAAGGCGATCTGCCCAGTGGCAGGAAAAAATTCAGCCTAAAATGATTGAAGTGAGTGATATAAGTCGAGCTAATCGAAACTAACAATAAGGATAAAGAAGGGATCAATGAGCAAGATGAAGCAAACGTTCTATGTCATTGTTATGTTATGGATGGCGGTGCTAACGACCTCTTGTGTTACGGTCAAAGAGCCCGATGCCTTTGAAAGAAATAAAGATCTCGAAAAATCCCTCAAAACCTATGTCACCCTTGGTATTCGCTATCTGCAGCAGGGTGATATGGAAAATGCTTCCCGCACCCTAAATAAAGCCTACGAAATTAATTCAGACGATCCTCAGGTGAATAACGCCTTGGCATTGTTTTATACTGTGGAGGATGAGCCTGCGCAGGTGGTACAGCATTACGAGGCCGCGCTGAAAGAGGATCCCAACTTTTCCACCGCTCGTAACAATTATGCGGCATTCTTGTTTGAACAAGGTGATTACAGCAAGGCTTTGGAACAGCTCAAAGTCGTCACTAAAGACTATCGTTATCCCCGTAGATTTCAGAGTTTTGAGAATATGGGGCTATGCTATATCAAGTTAGAGGATATCCCTCTAGCTGAGAAGGCCTTCAAAAGAGCCCTTCAGTTAAATCCAAGGCAGCCGAAGTCTCTAATAGAGATGGCCGAAATTAGCTTTAACAAGCAGGAATATCGGGCAACTACGTTCTACATGTCACAACTTGATAAGTTGAAAGTGGGTCCAAGCCCAAGAAAGTTGTGGTTAGAGATACAATTGAGTAGAGTGTTAGGTAACAAAAACAAGTTAGCTAGCCTAGAGCTTGCGCTCAAGAACCTTTTCCCAGACTCAGCGGAGTATAAAGCGTTCTTAGCATCTCAAGAGCAATGACTGTAATCGAAGCCTATGAGTAATTTGCCGCTAGATGATAAACATTCCGGGCAGCCCGCTAATGATGAGGGCTACGCGGCATTGATGGCGGTAAAACCTGGCGAACGACTTAAAAAGGCTCGCAAACAGCGAAAGCTCGATGTGGAGGCAGCCGCCTGCCAACTGAATCTTTCCCCTTCGGTACTTATTGCGCTAGAAAATGATGATTATGGCGCGTTACCCAGTTCTACCTTCGTGAAGGGTTATATCCGTAGTTACGCTCGTATGCTTGGGCTGCCTGGAACCGATTTGGTGAGGGCGTTTGAATACCAAACAGGTGTTCATAGCTCTATGGATGAGCAGCATCCTGTACCGGATACGCCGGCCAAGAAGGGCGGTATCCGCTTATTGATGGTCGTTCTGTTAGCGCTTTTTGGGGCGGGTATTGCTTGGTATGTTTTCTCCTCGACAGATCCGCAGCCAGCCATTGCGGTTGAGGATGGGGCTATTGAAGGCGGTGATGTTGATACTGTTGCTAGGAAAGAGCAAGAATCTGATCAGGCTGATACTCCAAATTCCACGGCGCTCTCCCCACCAATAATCGAGAAAGCACCAAAGAAACAAGCGGTTACACCGATTAAGCGTTCTACAGCTAAGCCAGCTGCTGTGAAGCCTACACCAGTCCTAGCTTCAACGGTTGAAGACAAGACTCCCAAAACGCAGCCCGAACTCAAAAAGTCGCCTGAAAAGGTTGCGATAGTTGAGCCTGAGGCCGCCCGCCAAGCTGAAAAACTCGCGCAAGAACCCTCCGTTTCAGCGAACAGTGCTAGCTCATCGCAAACCGTTGCGGCGGCACCGGTGTTCAAGTTTGAAAATACTGCTTCATCAAACTCTAAAGGCAATTTGGTCATGACCTTTAGTGAGGATTGTTGGGTCGAAATTCGCGACCAGCAAGAACGCCTGATTCACGCAGACCTTCACCGTAGCGGATCCCGCTATTCGAAAACTCTTCCAGAACCCTTCGATATTAAACTTGGTAATGGAAATGCCGTAGAGGTCTTTTATAATGGCACCCCTATTGCCTTTGCTCTGTCAAAAAGGTCCAATGTGGCGCGGCTCACCATTGGCGACGCCAACGAGCCTGCCAGCCGCGTACGTTAATTCGTAGCTATTCCATATATTCAGATAGTTACCAGATAAAGCAGCCTATTTAGAGATACAAGCCAAGAGCTTACTGGAGTGCCCCATGCATTTTGAATCGCCCATTAAACGCCGTAAATCCCGCCAGATCCGTGTGGGTGATGTATTGGTTGGTGGCGATGCTCCGATTAGTGTGCAGAGCATGACCAATACCGAAACCACCGATGTGGCTGCTACTGTGGGTCAGATTTCTCGCTTGGAAGAGGCGGGTGTGGATATTGTGCGCGTTTCTGTACCTTCCATGGAAGCTGCTGATGCCTTTGGTGAGATCAAAAAACAAGTAAACGTGCCGCTGGTGGCTGATATTCATTTCGATTACAAAATTGCCCTAGCTGTTGCCGAAAAGGGCGTTGATTGTCTGCGTATTAATCCAGGTAATATCGGTCGCGAAGACCGTGTAAGAGCCGTGGTTGATTGCGCACGCGACAAAGATATCCCTATTCGTATTGGTGTAAATGCAGGTTCTTTGGAGAAAGACTTGCAGAAGAAATACGGCGAGCCAACACCTGAAGCCCTGGTTGAATCAGCCATGCGCCATATCGATATTCTTGATCGCTTAGACTTTCAGGAATACAAGCTGAGCTTGAAAGCATCTAACGTATTTATGACCGTGGATGCATACCGCCTAATCGCCAGCCAAATTGAGCAGCCGCTGCATTTGGGAGTGACCGAAGCAGGTGGATTGCGATCAGGTACCGTGAAATCAGCTGTCGCACTTGGCCAATTGTTAATGGATGGAATTGGCGACACCTTGCGTATTTCCCTAGCGGCGGATCCTGTTGAAGAGGTAAAAGTCGGTTTCGATATCCTCAAGAGTCTTCAGCTTCGCACCAAAGGTATTAACTTTATTGCGTGTCCAAGTTGTTCTCGTCAGAACTTTGATGTGATCAAAACCATGAACGAGCTTGAAGCTCGTTGTGAAGATATTCTAACCCCGCTGGACGTGGCCGTGATCGGCTGTGTGGTGAATGGCCCGGGTGAGGCAAAAGTGGCTGATATCGGCCTAACAGGTGGCACCCCAAACAATCTAATCTATCGCGATGGCAAGCCTAGCCACAAAACCCAAAACGAGGGTTTGGTGGATGAACTGGAGCGCCAAATTCGCGAAAAAGTCGCCGAAGTGGACGCTCAAGAAGGCGAAACCCCATCAAAGATCACAATTGGTGCCTAGATAGGCACCAGAACCCCCCTTAATTGATAGAGCTCGAG
>JAKSAW010000514.1 GCA_022361455.1 Pseudomonadales bacterium
CTCTGGTCGCTGAGTTAAGCGATCCCACCCTTAGAGCCGCAGCCGATGTGGAAACTTTACTCGGCATTAAAGTCATTAGTCGAATTCCCCCGTTAAAGGAGAGTCAATCATGAATAATTGGATTCAAGTGGTGCAGCACCTAAAGCCCGGCGGTATGCTCGGCATGGTGGATATCAGCTTTAACATGCAAGCCGTTAAACCCTGGCAGCGCCGCTTTATTAAATTAATGGCAGGCATTGTTAAGATTCCCAAACAGAATCTAAGCAGCGCAGAACAAATCCAAACTGAACTTAACGAGCACTTTGAACTGATCCAATGGCAAGATATAACCCCCATGGTGTTTCTACCATTCTGCGATTTTATTCGCAGCCACCACAGCCAGTTTGCTCGCTTTATTCCAGCGCCTATGTGGCGTAAGTATCAAGTCACTAGCCGTGCGCTGGCCTACTTATGTGAACATAACTTGATACAAATGAACTTAGTGATCGCTAGAAAACCCTAGCGCGACCTATAGTATAATTTGCAACCAATCAGTATGACTCGGGACACAGACCTACAATGAAGAAGATTGCAGTAATTGGTGGGGGCATTGCAGGTTTAACTGCCGTATGGCGATTAGGCCAAAGCAATGAAGTAGTCCTGTTCGAAGGCGAACAAAAGCCAGGGTTTGGCGCTCATAGCTTGGCCTATCAAAACAACCCAACACTGATTGATACACCCTTACGCGTATTCTACAAAGGCTATTACCCAAACCTAACCAAGCTATACGACGAACTCGATATAGAATCCGAATGGGTTAACTACGAAAGCTCATTCTCCATGCAGAATGAAGCATCCTTTTTTAACTATAAAAACCTTCGCTTGGGCAGCGCATCCATTCCCTTTATGCCGTTCAACACCATTGGCCGCCAATCCATGGATATTATTGCCAACCTTGGCAAGTTTTATGTGCAGGGTTACGTGCACCAAAAGCAGGGCAGAACATTAGGGTTAAGCGCACAAGACTATTTAGAGCAACACCGATTTTCAGAAAGCTTTATCTATCGCTTTTTATATCCCGCGTTTTGTGGCATTTGCACCTGCTCGGTAGACGCCATTAAACAATACCCCATCGATTTTATTATCGATTACCTACACCAAGGCGTCATGTGGCAGGGGGTGCACCGCGTAAAGAATGGCGTGCAGGAAGTAATCGAAAAAATAAACACCCGCGCCAGTCAGGTTCACTGTGGTTTAAATATCGAATGTGTTGAATACCAAGACAATGGTGTTTGCCTAACCGATCAAAACCAAAACAAGCATTATTTTGATGATGTGATCATTGCCGCCCAAGCACCCAAAGCATTGAACATGCTAGGGCAGGGGTTCGAACAGGAAAAGCAATGCTTAAGTGATATCGAATTCGAATCCAGCGATGTAGTGGTGCATACCGATACCAATCTTGCACCAAAGGATTCCAAGGCATGGCGATCCGTGAATTTTATTCTGCCTGAAAATTATACTGAAGAAAAAACCATGGCGACTATTTGGCTAAATCAAGTCATGCCGAATAATTGGGAACAACCGGTGTTTGAAACTTGGAACCCGGTTGTTGAGCCAAATCCTGATAAGGTGTTAAAG
>JAKSAW010000879.1 GCA_022361455.1 Pseudomonadales bacterium
CTATTGGCATCGCCAGGCGAGAGCGTTCAAGCGCGTAGACCTTCTTGAGATCGACGCGCACACCGGTGCGGTACAACCTCTCTTAACCGAAACCTCCGAAACCAATGTGGACCCAGGCTTGACGGAATACCACATGATGACCTCCGGCGATGAGTGGATTTGGGCCTCAGAGCGTGACGGCTGGAAACACCTTTACTTATGGGATCGTAACGGCATCAAACAACAGATAACACGCGGCGAATGGGTCGTGCGGGAGATCATCCACGTGGATGAGACCGAGCGCAGGATCTATTTCAAGGCAGGAGGTCGTGAACCGAATCGCGATCCCTATTACAGGCATTTTTACAGCGTAGGGTTCGACGGCGGGAAACCGCGTTTGTTAACCCCCGAAGATGCGGATCACCAGATCTACTTCCCCGAATCCGGCGACTATTTCGTGGACAATTATTCACGGGTAGATTCTGCTCCGGTTTGCGTCGTTCGCCATAAAATAAGTGGGAAAGTCGCCATGACCGTAGCCCAAGCAAATATCGATGCCTTGCTTGAAGCCGGCTGGACCAAGCCGGAGCCTTTTCGGGTAAAGGCACGAGACGGAAAGACCGATCTCTTCGGGGTTATTTATCGCCCTGCCAATCTGGACCCAAAACAGAAATACCCGGTCATCGACGCGACCTATTCCGGTCCACACGCCGTGCGCACTCCCAAGTCGTTCTACCAGGCTCGGAGAGGCGGCGATGCCGCATTGGCGCAGTTGGGTTTCATCGTGGTTACCGTTGACGGCATGGGAACCGCCAAGAGATCCAAAGCCTTCCACGATTTTTCCTATGGTAACCTGGGTGATATCGGTGCACCGGACCACATGACCGCCTTACAGCAATTAGCGGAGCGGTACCCCTACATGGATCTGGATCGTGTCGGTATTTACGGTCATTCAGCGGGGGGTTACGACTCGGCGCGCGCGGTTCTTGCGCATCCCGACTTCTACAAGGTCGCGGTCTCTTC
>JAKSAW010000882.1 GCA_022361455.1 Pseudomonadales bacterium
CAGCGGGGTGCCGTCTTCGAGGCTCACGTCCGACTCGGTGACCACAAGGGCGCCTTTACCTTCACCTTTGTCATAGACGCCGGTTACGCGGTTACTTACCAGGGTTTTGGCTTTTTGCGGTATAGGCTGGTGTATTTGCAAACGTTGCTCACCGTGAAGCATCAAAGCGAGGTTCATTTTTGCAATCATCATCTGCCCGGCAGTGGGTGCCGGTTTTTCAGCGGTCCTGTCTGTCTTGGCCAAAACAGTTGCGGCGGTAGGCAACACGCTATTACCAACGGATTCGCAAACATAAGGGAGTTCTTTTTCATCAAGGGGATCGCGTCCCATTCCCACTGCTACCGCATATAGTAAAGAGTCCTTATCCCTGTAACTGCCTTCCACCTCAACGCTTTCCTGTGACAGTGCTGCTTCAACCTCTTCCAGTGTAATTGCCATTGCCGGTCTCCAATTCAAGCTTATTCGATTACAAGTAACTGGCGTCAGGGTAGCACTTTTTTATATAAAGCCGCCCTCTACCTTTACGATTTAGCTACTCTGTCAACCTAAATAGAGCCGGATTAACAGCATCATCATTTACCTGGTTTTCCTGCCCGGTTTCATAAATTTCGCAAACCTCTTTCCACACCGCTTGACAGGAAATGAAACCGGTAGGCCATATCCGAAGTCACCTCATCAATAGCTTTTGATGTCCAGTTATTACAGTTCTTAAAAAGCGTGTATCGCCCTTCTGCTTTATAGTACTCTGCCCCTGCGTTGTTCGTCCTGGACCATTCGGGGCCACCTAACGTTCCTTGCTCAAACGATTCCGAAAAGTAAACCACCAACCGGGCAAACTTCGAACGACTCATTGTTACCGGGTAAAGTTTCGGTAAACCCGTTAGCCTGTCTTCAGAACTGATTTCCACAACCGATGGCGTTGGTACAAACAAGGCGCGAAGCGCCATGCCGACGTTCTTCTTGTCAGCTCCATAGTAATCCGCGTCACCCCAACCTATGCGTAAATACTTCTTTTGCCTGTGTTCGGAATCACTTAAAGGGAACCAGGATGGCAGATCCTTGTTTTTAACCAGGATGGCCGTGTGTTTGCCATCTATTTCAACGTAGACGGTTTTTGATTGCCCCGCCTGGGCGGGGGCAATCATTATTGTTGTGAAAAGGATAAGCATTATTTTCTTCATGACTTTTGTCCTATACAAATCGTTGTCGCAAAGAGCTGTGTACAAGGGGACATTCTGTTTCAGGGGTACTAAATATTTCTCGCCTGATCTTGCCGATCTGGTCGTAACCGAAGTCTCGAATGGATTTCGGGAATGCGCGCAGCGCTACGCCAGACAGTCGCCACAGGCCGCCAAGTGACTCCAGGCAATGAGCTACTCCATCGCTCTTCGTCAATACCTTTCCTTCCGGAGTAAGTACCACCAGGCTGGTCGGCAGCTTATAGCGCACTTCCGGGGATATATTTTTCAGGAAGTGCTCGCTTTCCAAAGGTGAAAACTGGAACTGCCTGTTTTTATCTTCAGCAAGCAGGAAGCGTACGAACGAGTGGCAGAAACCACACTCACCGTCGTAATAAAC
>JAKSAW010000885.1 GCA_022361455.1 Pseudomonadales bacterium
CGCCTATGAGGACAAGCGCTTCTGGTCACACAAGGGTGTGGACCCGCTGGCCATGGTCCGGGCCTTCGCTCAGATGGTCGCCAACCGGCGAATCGTCTCGGGCGGCTCGACCATTACCATGCAACTGGCGCGGCTGCTTGAACCGCGCTCCTCGCGGTCGCTCGGCGCGAAGCTTCGGCAAATGGCGCGGGCGGTCCAGCTCGAGCGGCGGATGAGCAAACATGAGATTCTTGCCTGGTATCTGACGCTGGCGCCCTATGGCGGCAATTTGGAGGGGGTGCGCGCGGCGAGCCTTGCCTATTTCGACAGGGAACCCGATGCGCTGAGCCTGCAGCAGGCCGCGATGCTGGTCGCGCTGCCGCAGTCGCCGGAAAGCCGGCGACCCGACCGTCATGCGGAAGCGGCGCGCAGCGCCAGTTTGCGGGTGCTGGAACGTGCGGCGCTGAAGGGCCTGATCGATCACGGCGAGGTGGCGCGGGTTGCCGGGCTGGAATTTTCCATCCGGCGCAGGCCGCTGCCGGCGCTGGCGGCCCATCTCGCGGAACGGGCGCGGGCCGCCGAGCCGGGCAGTCTTTCGCATCGCACGCTCCTTTCCGCCAGCGCCCAGCGCAATCTGGAGGCCGTGGCGGCGGACGCCGCGGCGCGCCTGGGCCGTCGGCTTTCCATCGCCATCGTGATGGCCGACAGCCGCGACGGCAGCATCCTGGCGCAGGTCGGCTCGGCCGGCTATTTCGACGGCGGCCGCGCCGGATGGATCGACATGAGCCGCGCGGCGCGATCGCCGGGTTCGACGCTGAAGCCGTTCATTTACGGCCTTGCCTTTGACGAGGGCCTGGTCGTGCCCGAAACACTGATTTCCGACCGGCCGGCCAATTTCTCCGGCTACCGGCCGCGCAATTTCGACATGCAGTTCCAGGGCGATATCAGCGTACGCCGTGCCCTGCAATTGTCGCTGAATGTTCCGGCGGTGCGGCTGCTCGTTGCCGTCGGCCCGTCCCGCCTTTCTGCGCTCATGCGCAAGAGCGGCATGCGCTATGCGCTGCCGGCGGCGGCCGACCGGCCCGGCCTTTCCATCGGGCTTGGCGGGATCGGGACAAGCCTTGTCGATCTGGTGCAGCTATACGGGACGCTGGCGGCCGGTGACGGCCGGCCATTGGCGCTGTCCAACGGTATCGATCCGGCCGCATTGCCGGAGACATCGAATGCCGTGCTGAGC
>JAKSAW010000272.1 GCA_022361455.1 Pseudomonadales bacterium
ATTACTAGCAAGATTGATCAAACCAATGGATCACTGGACCCAGTGGCAAGAGAGTGCGGAACAGGTGCATGGCATTTCCCGACAGCGTTTAGTGAATGAGGGTTGTGATCCACGAGAGGTGGCCATGGAACTCAATAGCTTGCTGGAAAACAAAACTGTTTATACCGATGGCTGGGGCGTGGATCGTAGCTGGTTAGCGTTGCTATTTTACGAAGCTCACGTGATACAACGTTTCAAGCTAGAGTCTATCTACACTCTTTTGTCAGAAGAGCAGTTGGATAGCTGGAGTGAGCATCGAGACCGGGTTCTTTCTTTAACCGGAATGGTTCCTCACCGAGCCGGTGCTGATGCGTTAATTGTGCAAGACACTTATTTGCACGCTCTCGACCCTGAAGGCTTTGAAACAAGGCAGTACTGCTCAAAAAAGAATAATGTGGCTTAGTGGGGCGCCAAGTCCCCACGGCCTTTTCTATCCTTTAGATCTTTCCTAAATGTTCTAAATCTACAAACTCTTTGTCGCCATTAACTAGGTACATGCGACGATTTATTTTCGGGTAATTGCAGATATCGAATTCAGGCCTGCCGCCGCCCATTAAATAAACTAAATCTTCATCCCCTGTGTTTTTCATTGAATGGGCTTCGCCATTTTTGGGGAAACCGGCAAAGTCTCCGGCTTTAATGATCATTGATTCGTCGCCTAAGAATAGTGTTCCTTCACCTTGCAAAATGTACACAAACTCATCGGAAACTTCGTGATTGTGGTGTTGAGTCGTTTCATCGCCTGGCTCCACTCTCACCAGGTGAATGCCTATGGTGGTCAAACCAGCTAAGTCGCCAATAGATTTAGTATGGCGAATAGCCTTGGCATTGAATTGATGAACATTGCGACGTTCCGGGAGTTCGGCGATGTCTTCCGCCGAAAGAACGCTCTTATTGGGCTCGGTAATTTGTGACATGTTGTCTTCCTTGGTAACAGCTGAGATTGATTAACCGATAACGGTTGTCACCATAAAGTGTCACGGTACATCTGTCTAATAGCCGCCGTTAATGGCGGCTATTTAGTTGCTTGATAATGGTTCTGAAACTGCGAACTGCTTAGACTTCGAAGCGTTCGAATTCACCTCCAACGCCGGCTGCGTCCCAAAGGCCTTTGTTGGATATCACTGCGGTGCTGGTGTCTCGGGATGTTAGATAAGTTTGCGCGACTCGTTTTAAATCGGCTTCGGTGGTTTTTAGAACTCGCTCACGGAAACGATTCTGGAAAGCATCATCGCGATCAAACAAATGATTTTGGAATGCGTGCTTAGCTTCACCGGCTGGTGATCCTGGCTTATCAATACCGCTCACAACCCCGAGTATTGCTTCTTCTAGGGGCTGATAGCCATGGTCTTTGCTTTGCAGCCACTCCACGCTTTGATCGAAATCACTCAGTGTTTCGCTAAGTCGTGGGTCGCGATAGGAATAAAAACGGAAGATGGCATTGTTGGAATCCTGGCTGGCACCACCACCGTATGCGCCACCTTGCTCACGAATAGCTCGATGTAAGAAGCCGTTTCTGAGGAATCCGCTAAGTACTGATAACACGGCAGCGTCAGGGTGATCGGAGGGCACAGTGGCGAAGGCTTTAGCGCAGAAATTCACTTGAGTATTAGTGAGCCAAACTTGCTGCGTGTTTTCACGGGTATGAGCTGGTCTCATTAGCTCCGTTTCGCCACCGGTGTTAGGCCAAAGCTCCTGAGAAAGGCTAGCAAAGTGTGTTAGCGCTTCTGCTTCACCTACCGCTAAAAATTGTTTTTGAGGAAGTTGCAAGAGACTGTGTAATACGGTGAGTTGATCCGCCAAACCTTCTAATTCGGTGTGGTCACTGAGTTTGTTATCGAGGCTCTGCAAGGTTTTGATGCCTTCGAGTCCGGTGAGACGATGGGAAAGTTGTGCCGCGGGGCTCAACTGGCTAGCAGCTGCCATCATCGCAAGAGAATGCCCCTGGCCAGTAATGCTTTGCTCTAGTCTTGCTCGCTGTTGCGCTACCAGCTCTTTGATTCGCTCTAGCTCGTCGAATCGTGCTTGCTGCACCAAATGCTGCATGAGGTTGGCAAGGTTTTCATTATTGCGATTGAGCGCTTTACCAGAATAAGCCAGGTATCCTTTGGTATTTTGCTCATTGTTAATTTCACCGCGCATGCTGGTGAAACTGCCGATACCACCGGTAGTGGCGCTGATCTTATTTTGAATCGCTAAATAGTCGTCCTCGCCTGCACCGAGTTCGCCAAACAGCTGCGTGTATAATGGCAGCAGGGGTAACAGCTCATCATCTAATGCCGGCAGCGGTACAAAAATTTGTTGATAGACTAAACCGTTGGTGCCCTGTTGATATTGGTAAAGCGGCTGGCCATCTATATCGCTAGTTTGTGCCTTGGGCATTTCTTTATTAGGAGGAACATCTTCAATGCCTACCTTGGGTAAGGTAGACGCGTCATCCTCTTGAGCTTGTCTCGCCAGCAGGTCTTTAGCCTGTTGCACGATTTGAGCTTTGTCATCCTCTGCTAAAGACTGTTGAATCGCTTCTAGCTTGGACTTCTGCTCTGCTTCTTTTTCTGCTTCAAGCTGATCATCTGGTTTCATCACCAAGCGCACTCGATGACGATTTTCCAAGAAAGACTCGCGAATCAATTGTTTGATAAATTCGGGATCTTTAATAGCTTCGCGAAGATTATCTAACACAGGATCTAGATTAAGCAGAGCGATCGGATCGCCACGATGCATAGCAGGGGAGATTGCGCTCATGATCAGCTGCAAACCATAGGGGTAATGATCACCACCCACTTCCCGCTGGCTGAGTTCAAGTTGATGTAGCACAGCTTCAAGATGCTCTTGTGGAATTCCGTCTACCGCTAACTGTTCGAATAATTCAAAGATCTTAGCTTCCAATTCATCCGCCGCATTTGGAGAACTGCCTTCTAAGCCACACATAAAGGCCATTTCCAAATTGGAATCTTCCAGTCCACATAAAGGTGAAGGTGCGCTTCCCAAACCACAAGTTTCTAACAGTTGGCGAAGGGGGGCAGCGCTGTTATCAAGTAACACATCTGATAATAAATGAGCTTTTAATTGCGATTCCAAGTCAGTGCTTTCACCAAGCAGCCAAGCTAGCACTACATGGGTACGATTATCGACACTTTCACCTTCTTGAAATTGGTGAGCGTAGCGCTCCTCGACTTTCTTGGGTTCGGTAAAGCGTTGTTCTGGGGACACTTCGATGGTTCTATCGAGGGCTTCAAACCGATTTAAGGCTTTCTCCTCAAAATTCGCTTGATGCTCTTTAGCGGTGATATCCCCATAGGTGATGAAAACTGAATTGCTGGGATGATAGTGGGTTTGATAAAAGGCCTTAAGTTGTTCATAGCTGAGGTTGGGAATATCTTCAGGTTCGCCGCCACTATTATGGTGATAGGTGCTAGTGGGAAACAGATGGGCTCCTAAGGCCTGATAAAGCACACTTACTGGCGAGCTCATCGCGCCTTTCATCTCGTTATACACTACGCCTTTATATACCAATGGCGAGTCGGTGTTTTCCGCATCCTCAAACTCTAATCGATGGCCCTCTTGAGCAAAATCTAGGGGATCCAAACGGGAAAAGAACACCGCGTCTAGATAAACTTTCATGAGGTTATCAAAGTCTTTACGATTCTTACTGGCGAAGGGGTAGGCGGTCCAATCGCTGCTAGTAAAGGCGTTCATAAAGGTGTTGAGAGAACGCCTTATCATCATAAAAAATGGGTCCCTTACTGGATAGGCTTCGCTGCCACACAGGGCAGTGTGTTCCAGTATATGGGCAACGCCGGTAGAATCAGTGGGAATGGTGCGTAGGGCTACTAAGAACACATTCTCGTCGTTGTCCGCAGCAATGTGATAGTGCATAGCGCCAGTTTTCTTGTGGCGATACTCTGATACCAGTACATGCAGGGAATCGATGGATTCGGTGCGGAGCCACTCAAAGCTATCGTGGCAAAGTTGTTGCGTGTTTAACTGCGGTGCTGCCGATTGGGTATTGCTCATAGGTAACCTGAATTTAGGAGTGAATACGTCAATTGAGTAAGTATTTCATGGTGCTTGAAAAAATGCCACCGAGTATCATTTGCGTCGATTATGCTGCATTGGGGCTCATTTAGATATTGGGTCGCTGGCAGTGAATTAAATGGTAGAGTTAAAATAGACGTTCTCTTAGATTGGAAGTAACTGAATGCCCCCAAGTTATCAAGAAGCCGCTAAGCAAAGACTTTTTGTGATCTCAGATATCCACATTGATTATAAAGAAAATCGCGAGATTTTGCTGGCGCTTTCCGATACCGACTATATTCGAGACACCTTGTTAATCGCTGGTGATGCCACCGACAGTGCTGATATTTTGCGATCTTTTTTAGCGGCCATGGCTAACAAGTTCGCCAAGGTGTTGTTTGTGCCCGGTAATCACGAGCTATGGTTGAAGCGATCGGATCACACCCATTCTCTTGATAAGTTTCACGAGCTTATCGAGATGTGCGTTGATTTGGGGGTTGATACCACCCCTCAATCGATAGGTTCGCAGCAAAGGCTATGGTTAGTGCCGTTATTTAGTTGGTATCACACAGCGGAGCACGGTGAGCGCTCCTTGTTTTTAGAGAAGAAGGGTGTGGAAGATAAAACCCATGAAATGTGGGGAGATTTTTTTGCCACTAAATGGCCCTCAACGATTGAAGACGATATCTGCGGTCATTTTCTAGAAATGAATCAATCCGCTTTAGGCCGAGATTACGATGCACCAGTGGTTAGCTTCAGTCACTTTCTGCCTCGACAGGAGTTGATGTTAAGCACTGAAGCGGAGCGGGCAGCGAGCCGTTTAAATTTTAAGGATCTGCACCCTGAGTTCAATTTTAGCCGTGTGGCGGGATCAACCGAGATAGAAAGCCAACTTCGCAGCCTAGGAAGCCGGGTGCATGTCTATGGCCATCAGCATCGAAATCGCCAGCGGCAAATAGAGGGTGTAACCTATTTAAGTCATTGCATGGGCTACCCGAAGGAGCGCAAGGTTGGAGTCGTCGATGAAGCCTGCGCTCATCCCCTGGAAATTTGGAATGACCAGGATGGGTTTCTAGTGTGAGTTTAAGTTGCTCGGGACAATTGATTTTATTGGCCGACAGCCAGTTGTTTTTTTCGCGTAAAAACAACGACTGGTTTTTAGATCGTTTGCAGAGCTTTACCAATCAAAAGGAAAGTTTTGCCGTTTATATCGGCGCCGCAAATAGTAATGAACCTGCATTTTATGAAATGGCCCAAGAGGCATTTAGCAGTTTCGGGGTTGCTGAGTCTGTGTTTCTTAAGGGTGGCCTAACCGATCTACAACAACATCAGAATAAGATACCTAGCATGATTCTTTTGTCTGGTGGTGATGTACAACGAGGTTGGCAGTTCCTTTCCCAGTCAGATGTTCG
>JAKSAW010000787.1 GCA_022361455.1 Pseudomonadales bacterium
ATTATGACGGTGCTATTCTGGCAGATAAATGGTTGGCGTTAGATAACTGGGTATAAGCTAATTGCTTGGAAAACTATCCGGCCCTTAAGCCGGATAGCCCGTAATCTTCCGAATAGCCTTATACAGCGGACTCAAGTTCTCATACATCTGCTGATAAACCTGATGATAGAGCTTGTTATAAATCTTAACGTTCTCTTTTATTGGCTGAAACACCTGCCCTTGATGGGTCATACGATCCATCGCCGTTTTATGATCAGGATATAAACCAACCCCAACTGCGGCATTAATCGCAGCACCTAATCCCGATGTTTCATAGGTATGAGGCCGTTCCGCTGCAATCCCAAAAATATCCGCAGTGATCTGCATCGCCTCATCGCTCTGCGAGCCACCACCAGATACCTTCAAGGTTTTGATTTTTACACCACTGCGCTTTTCCACCCGCTCTTTACCTTCACGCAAGGCATAAGCAAGGCCTTCGATAATGGCACGATAGATATGCGCACGAGTGTGAACATCACCAAAGCCAATCATGGCACCCTTGGCTTCGGGACCAGGTAAACGCACGCCAGGGGACCAATAGGGTTGTAGCGTTAATCCCATTGAACCAGCAGGCACCTGTTTTAATAAATCATCAAAGAGTACTTCTGGTTCAATTCCGCGCTCGGCTGCAAGCTTTTGCTCACGGTGCCCGAACTCGGTTTTAAACCAGTTCACCATCCAATAACCGCGCTGAATAATGATTTCCGTGTTGTAATGTTGCGGAATCGCAGCGGGGTAGGGAGGGATATGCTGAATGGCTTCTACATACTTTCTATTGATGTTGTTATAGGTTGCGGTAGTGCCATAACTTAGGCTGCCGGTTTCTGGATCCAAACAACCAGAGCCAATGACTTCACAAGCCTTATCCGCACCGGAAGAAACTACAGGTAATCCTTCTGGAATACCGGTTTCTTTAGCGGCTTGTTCAGTGATATGACCTAAGATACCACCCGGCGCTACAAGGTTTGGTAATTGGTGACGCTTAACCGGTAGCGCTTTCCATTTCCAGTCAACCGGCCTTGCCCAATCAAAACGCTTAAAATCAAAGGGCAAGTAACCCACTTGAGAAGCAACGGAATCAACAAAACGCCCCGTAAGCTTGTAGGAGTGGTAACCGGAAAGTAATAAAAACTTATGAGTTTGACGCCAAATATCCGGTTGGTTCTGCGCGATCCAATTACATTCTGCTTGCGATCGGAAGTAATCAACAGTGGGTTTTTCACCAATGGCCTTGAAGATGATATCCCAAGGCGCACCCATACGTTTTAGGTTTTCCGATCGACGTTGGTCTAACCAGATAATCGCAGGTCGTAGTGGTTCACCTTGCTGGTCCACATTAATGACAGTGGCCCGTTGTGTGGTGACCGTGACGGCTTTAATTTGTGACTTAGGAAAATCGATTTGTTCCCATAACTGATTGCATGCTTTGCAAAGATTATCCCAAAGATAGCCGCAATCTTGTTCGGCCCAGCCTGGGTTTTTAGAAAAATAGGGTTCTATTTCGACTTTGCTTTTAGCAACTAGTTGACCATCTAAATCAAACACCAAAGCGCGAACGCTTTGGGTTCCGTTATCAATGGCCAGTATGTAATCTTGTTGAGCACTCATAGGCTAAGACTCGCTTATGTTACCGCAAATTTTGTTTTTTTAGTTGGGTAATGAATAGCTTTGCTGCCACAGTTCTTGGTAGCGCTGCTTTTCTTCGAGCCATTTGTCGTCGGACCAGCCTAGCTCTTCCTGACATATTTTACCGATGGCATCTAAGTAAGATTCGCCACCTTTAGCCAGTAAAGAACCAATACGCGTTCGACGCAGCATTAGATCATCTAAATGCACTACGGCTTCGTGACGGGCAGCCCAACGCAATTCCGCTAAGCAGAAAAGGGTAGCGTCGAGTTTGCTCGTTTCTTCACTAGGTGCATTTTCTAACATTTCTTTGGCGCTATCACCATAGCGGCCAATCATGCGTTTGGCCCACTCGATATCTTCAGCCCATACGCCGCTGGGACTAACGCTTGCCGGCTTGATGATTTCTTCCGAGGTTGCCTTAGGTATATTCGCTCCAAGAAAAGCTTTTGCGGCTTTTAGTGTATCCAAAGCTATTAAGCGGAAGGTGGTAAGTTTACCGCCACTAACGCTGACTAAGCCTTTATCGGTCCATACCGAATGATCACGCTTTTCTTTGGATGGATCTTTCGACATATCCGTTGAAATAACGGGACGAACACCAGCCCAGGTGGAAATAATCGTGGCCCTATTGATTCCAGAAGACGGGAATTGCCCGTTTGCAATCTTTAATAGATAGTCCACTTCCTCTTGGGATATTCCAGGTTCTTTATTCAGATCTTCAGAATGATCTAAATCGGTGGTGCCGATAATCGTGGCGCCTTCCCAAGGGAATACAAATACGGGACGCTTATCATCAGGGTGGAATAGGGTGAGTGCATCATTCACTGGTGCTAAATGGCGAGGTATAACAATATGGCTACCACGCAAAGGGCGAATGGTTTTCTTGCCCGCTACTTTTTCCCGTAAGAAATCAACCCATGCGCCAGTTGCATTGATGACTACTTTGGCTTTAACAGTGGCCGACTCATTGTTTTCGACATTTTTAATCATAGCACCGCATACGTTACCAGCGCTATCACGATCTAAATCTTCAACAGCTAAGTAGTTACCGGCTTCACCGCCTACAGCAATCGCTTCTTGTAGCACCCTTAGTACCAAGCGAGCATCGTCGGTTACAGCATCGGTGTAGTAACTTGCACCTTTTAAGCCTTTTTCATTTAAGCCCGGCACTTTAACGAGCAGTTGTTTCTTTTCGAAATAATCTGCGGTTTTTATGCCGGCTAGCGAATCGTAAACTTTAAGCAGGCCATTAAACATAAGCTTGCCGGGAATTTGCCCTTTACGAATGGTAAACAGATAGCCCATGCGGTCGATTAAGCCGGGTGCTTCTGCAATTAAACGTTCTCTTTCTTGTACTGAATGTTTGGTTAAGGCGATATCACCTTGGGCAATATAGCGTAAGCCACCGTGAACCATTTTCGAAGAGCGGCTGGATGTTCCCCAGGCATAATCCTTTTGCTCTACTAAGAGGGCTTTAATACCAACTCTAGCGGCTTCTCTTAAAATCCCAACACCGGTGATACCACCACCCACGATAATGGCATCGTATTCGGCGTTACCAGCACTTAACTTTTCCCACAGTTGTTCGCGATCTGTGATACCAGCCATGATTATTCCTCCCGCAATAATTTGCCTGGATTCATGCGTTGGTCAGGATCAAAATATTCTACCAAGCTCTTGATCGCGCCAATGCCCATTTCACCTTTTTCCGCCGGTAAGTAAGGCGCATGATCTACGCCAACACCGTGTTGGTGACTAATGGTACCCACATGGCGAACAATTTCTTGCGATGCGGCTGATTTAATTTTCTTCCAACGTTCATAGGTTTCTTCGTAAGTTTCACCACAACGGTAAATATAAGTGGTGTAGATACTCGAACCTTGGTTATAAACGTGAGATAGGTGGGTAAATACGTGTACTTTCTCGCCTTGCTCATCAAGCGCTTTGGTGATAGCGGCTTCAACGTCATGCATGGTTGTAGTTACTTTCGACCAATCCACGGCAGTTTCTAGCGTATCAACGGCATAGCCATTTTCCCAAAGGCCGTGACGTAGGTAGGGTGACTTGAAGCGGTTTTCTTCCCATTTCTTACCTAGGATGGTGCCGGTGTTAAAACCGTTGCATTTTTTCACGATACGAATGGTTTCATCGTAGGCGAATTTGCAGTGAGCTTTATTACCGGTGACACCAAAAGTCATCATGCACTTTTGTTTGCCTGCGCCACGAATGGAAAGGGCGGTGTCTAATGCTTTGATCGCTTTGGGTGGCACTGCTATTTGGAATTGCGTGTAGGTTTCCGTTTCGTTACTTAAACGAACCATGGAAAGAGGAATTTTTGCCTGAGCAATTTTACGAACTGCTGTGATGGCATCTACCCAATTTGGAAAAAACGCCACATGGAAAGATTCTTTTTTCGCGAGTGGTAATACTCTTACTTTTACTTCAGAGATAATGCCCATACGGCCTTCGGAACCTAGAATCATTTCGCGCACATCAGGGCCTGCGGACGACGCGGGAATGGTAGGAATATCTAGCGTGCCTTCGGTAGTTTCAATCTTACCGCCAGCAAACATTTGCTCTATACGACCATAGCGCAACGATTGCTGACCACTGGAGCGACTAGCGACCCAGCCACCCACAGTGGAAAGCTCCCAGGACTGAGGATAGTGTCCTAAGGTGTAGCCATGAGCCGCCAGCTGTGAC
>JAKSAW010000369.1 GCA_022361455.1 Pseudomonadales bacterium
AAATATGGTGTGATTAGCATGTTCCCTAATTTACTACCCATTATTATCGTTATGGGGATTATGCAAGTGGCTGGCGTACCCTTGGATATGTTCACCATGCTAATTGGGTCTATCGCTATCGGTCTTTGTGTGGACGATACCGTACACTTTATGCATCACTTCCGGCGCTATTTAAATCGTGGCTGTTCTGTACAAGAAAGTATTTCTCATACATTGCATACCGCAGGCAGAGCCATGCTTGTTACCAGTTTGGTATTATGCAGTGGCTTCTTAATTATGATTTTCTCTGCCATGAACAATTTAACTAACTTCGGAATCTACACCGGATTGAGTGTTGGCTTAGCCTTATTGGCTGATTTTCTGTTGGCGCCAGCGTTAATGGTTTTATTTGCGAAACCAGATCCTGATTAATTCATTAAATTAATAGTTTTATTATATTTATTGGATTTCCCAATTTTTGTTGCCCATTTTTGCACCATGGTCTATTTATGTTGGGTGCCTTTTTTCTGGGCAGCATTAATGGTTTTCTTTGCCGCTTTTTCTTTATTGGTTAATAAAAACTAAAACAATACACCATGTTGTCGGTGTTGTTCGCTTTGTGAAAAACGAATCAACTCGTATGGATAACAATAATATTTATAGAGGAAAAGTTTATGTTGACGCATAACTCCAATGCAATGATTCGGGTGTTGCAGCGTGGCCCGTTGTCATTGATCAGTATTATCTTCGCGCTTGTTCTATCCGGTTGTGATCGACCACCACCACCTTCTTCAGCAGAAATATTTTTAAATCCCCCAGCTGAAACTCAGTTTGAAACGAATCAGGGCTCGGTACGACTAAGTGCTTTGAATAATGTCACTGTGTGTTACACCAGTGATGGAACCGCACCTGAATATGCCGATGGCACCTGTTTAGGCGGTACTACACAAACCTACGATACGGAAATTCTCCTTAGTTGTGATGACAGTGATGAAGGTTCTAACGTTTTAAAGACCGTAGATATCGTTTTCTCATGGCCAGGAATGCGTACTGAGGAAGACCCTAATCCGGAACCTACGGAAGAGATTCGCACAGCAACTTTTTATTTAAATTGCGAATCCGACCAACAACCAACGGATACGGATAGCGATGGCATTGCCGACGTCAGCGATAATTGTCCTGCGGACTTTAATCCAGATCAGGCTGACGAAGATGCCGATGGTGTAGGCGACGTTTGTGATTTTGATAGTGACAATGATGGCGTCAATGACGATGTCGATAATTGCCCTGATATTGCCAACGAAGATCAAGCAGATGCAGATAGTGATGGCATTGGTGATGCTTGTGATAACGATGCCGATAACGATGGTGTTGAAGATTCACAAGACAACTGTCCATCAGCGCCAAACGCAGATCAGACAGATTCTGATGGCGATGGTTTGGGTGATGCCTGTGACAGCCTAAATGATTCCGATGGCGATAGCATTGCTGATGATGTTGATAACTGCCCAGCAGATCCTAACTTCGATCAAACCGATACCGATAATGATGGCATTGGAGATGTTTGCGATCCATTAACAGATTCTGATGATGATGGCGTTGCAGATGACGTTGATAATTGCCCTGCATTAGCAAACGAAGATCAGGTAGATACGGATAATGACGGTATTGGCGATGTGTGTGATCCGTTAACGGATTCAGATGGTGACAATATTGCTGATGACGTTGATAACTGTCCCGCTGATTCTAACCCAGATCAAATTGATACTGACGGCGATGGCCTTGGTGATATTTGTGATCCTTTAACAGATTCCGATGACGATGGAATTGCCGATAGCGTGGATAACTGTCCTGCAGTTGCTAATGGTGATCAAGCCGATCTTGATGCGGATGGTATTGGCGATGCGTGTGATACCGACAACGACAACGACAGCGTGGATGATGATGTTGATAATTGCCCAGCAGCACCTAATGCAGATCAAACAGATACGGATGGTGATGGAATAGGGGATGCTTGTGACTCATTAACAGATTCAGATGGCGATTCCATTGAAGATGATGTTGATAATTGCCCTGCAGTGCCAAATTTCGAACAAACAGATACCGATGACGATGGAATAGGGGATGCTTGCGATACCGACAACGACAATGATGGCTTCGACGATGATGTTGATAATTGTCCAGCGGTTGCTAACCTAGATCAAGCCGATTCTGATGGAGATGGTATAGGTGATGCTTGCGATGAGCCCGAAGTTGGTGGCACTGAAGCCTTTGTGAATGCTTATTTAGCCTTACAAGATCGCCTAATCGATGAGTTGCAATGTGTTCACAATAATTGCGAAGGCCCTGGCGGCTTATTTGATTGGACAATTGACAGTTCTAATTCAATTTTAGAGTCAGGGTCTGCACGTTGGCGTGCTACTTTACAAAGTTTATTTCCAATTCGCGCACGAACCACCTTTACGGTTAATCAAGCCACTGCATTGGGTTGTACCGGGGATGGTGAAGCTAGCGGAATAGTCAATAGCAGCGGTGATGGGGATTTGGCAACTAGTTCACCGATTACACTAAACTGCGAAGATTATAGCGGCTACATTGTAATAAAC
>JAKSAW010000530.1 GCA_022361455.1 Pseudomonadales bacterium
AGCGCTACACCCGGGTTCGCAGCCTCGACCGGGATAAACGCTCCCATCCGGAGGGCAGGAAATATTCAGAGAAACCATTGAAGGGTATCCGATTGGCTGCAACCAGTGATGTCCTGAAAGCCTATGATTACCCGGTAGCCAAGGGCAAAAACCGACGTGTCGATTATGGTTATTTCACCTGGTTCTTGATAGAGACCTTGGCAGAAGCCCACGCAGCAGAAGCCCACGCAAGGGACAGCTGGGCGGATATCATGGAAACCACACGAGCCAAAATGAAGAACGCGGGTATGTTCAACCAAACCCCCCAACTTGAAGGCGATGTGGATCGAAAAATCGGTTTACTTGCAGGAACTCAATCGCGAGGACGAGGGGCTGCCGGTAACGCGCCGCGAGGACGCATTGCTTTGTCCTACAAAGATCGCGATCGTTATGAACTGCCGGTGGGCTTGGCAATGGGAATCCGGCCGGGAGCGCAATTCCTTTCGGAAAAGGGCACCGAATTGGAGGTGACAGAAGTCGAACCTTACATAAGCAGCGGTAAACGAATTGCGGGCCCCGAGCCCGAGATCGGTGACCTCTTTGAACAAACGCATTTTGTAGTCGCGGAAGAAAAATTTAGGGTCGCCTACGCCCCAACCAGCGAAAAGGCTTGGGCCGCCTGGATCCGGAAGCAGATGGACATCGAATTTCGCGATTATTTGGTCCAGGTCGAAATGAATGCCGACCCGGATTGGATCTTACACCTCGTGCGCCGTGATCCAAACGACAACAGTGTCTTCAATGTGCCCGCATCCAAACCCGATGGGACCTTGGAACTATGGTTAACCGATGCCAACGGGCAACCCATGGTAAACGGACCTGTCATGATTCCTAAAGGCAAGCCGGAAAATGCGAATGAAAAAGACCTGACAGGCCCGCTTTTGAACTGTATTAAGCGACAGATTTATTTCAATCTTGAGGACGGCGGTCAGGAGCCCGATTTCGAGTTCACACCCATTTATCTTCGAGAAGGAAAGGTAGGGGAAGCCGGTCCGGGAAGCCGAAAGGCAAAATATGTACCGTACGAAGGCAAACCGGATAATCTACCCTTGAATACACTGTTGGTAGCCAGGCTAAAGAACCTGACCACCGAAGACCGTTATTTCTATGTAT
>JAKSAW010000110.1 GCA_022361455.1 Pseudomonadales bacterium
TGTTCATACATTCCAGTTCACCCGCCCCTTACTGCAAAGGAGACGATGGCAGCATGGGAGCAAGAGGAGGTGAAAGCATCAGTGACAGTTCCATTAACAATGGCGATGCGAACAAGTGGGCCAGAAATCCACCAAGCGTATGCAGACATACCGTCAGGCCCAGTGCCAAGTACCAGTTATCATCAAGGTACAGGGCTGGGTGTGGGGCAGATGAAGCTGGAGCCTCCCCCACGGTATGCCGGTGGTCAAAGGCCGAACGTTCGCCGCTGGTTGGACGACGTCAGCCGATGGATGCGGCTGATGATGTACCCCCAACATCTGTGGGTGGATATCGTCTCAACCAGGCTGGAGGGAACGGCGTCGCAGTGGATGGCGAACCAACTGCAAGCCATACGCCAGGGGAAGCGTGGCGATTGGGCGTCGTGGGACGCGTTTTCCGCTGAAATGTCCCGGACGTTCGAGTCCCTGACGGAGGTGGAGCAGGCCCGAAGGGAATTGCGAGACTGCCGCCAGACGGGGCGAGTCGCTGGATACATTGCGAAGTTCCGGTCGCTGCAGTACCGGATTCCCACAATGACCCAGGAAGAGGCGTATTGGGCGTTTGTGGATGGTTTGCAGCCGCACCTGAAGGTGCATGTGGGATCCCTGAGGCCGGGTGATTTAGAGGCTGCGATACAGTTGGCCCAGCGATATGACACGTTTGGGCAATCGCAGGGAACGGCCCAGGGAGGACGCCAGGCGGACGGTAAACATCGTCAGGGTGGTGCGGGAGCTGGAGCTGGAGGAAAACGGGGGAAAGGACGGGCAGCTGAGGTAGGGGAGACCAGCGGTGACACCGTGGAAGCTGTGCAAGGGAAGAAGGGAAAAGCACAGCCAAAGGGCCAGAAAGGGCGGCAGAAGGGACAGCGTTTCGTACGCCGGTGCTTCGCATGTGGGGGTGAACACCTCCTCCGCGACTGTCCTGAGTGGAATGACACTCGGAACAAATTGAGAAAGGGACAGTCGGGAA
>JAKSAW010000562.1 GCA_022361455.1 Pseudomonadales bacterium
AGTGTCCAACTCCGCAAGCTGCGCTTCGTCGTTCGCGTCGGCAATTGAGCCTGGCCGCAATCCATCGCCCAAGCTAAAGCTGACGTCGTAAGCTTTCATGATTTCGCAGATGTCTTCAAAGTGGGTGTAGAGGAAGTTTTCCTTGTGGTGTGCAAGGCACCACTTTGCCATGATGGAGCCGCCTCTGGATACAATGCCTGTGAGCCGGTTGGCGGTCATCGGCACATAGGCCAGGCGCACTCCGGCGTGGATGGTGAAGTAATCCACACCCTGCTCGGCTTGCTCGATTAAGGTATCGCGGAAAATATCCCAAGTAAGATCTTCGGGAACACCCTCTACTTTTTCCAGCGCCTGATAAATAGGCACGGTGCCAATAGGAACGGGCGAGTTGCGTACAATCCATTCACGGGTTTCATGAATGTTTTTACCGGTGGATAAATCCATCACCGTGTCAGCACCCCAGCGAGTAGACCATGTCATTTTGGCCACTTCCTCTTCAATGGAAGAAGTCACCGCTGAGTTACCGATGTTGGCGTTTACTTTTACCAGGAAATTACGCCCGATAATCATCGGCTCTAATTCAACGTGGTTTATATTGGCAGGAATAATTGCGCGACCTTGAGCCACTTCTTGGCGCACAAACTCAGGCGTTATTTCATTGGGAATGGCAGCACCCATCGGCATACCCGGATGCTGCTGATTGAGTAAACCCAATTCTCTGGCTTCGTGAAGCTTCATATTTTCACGAATCGCGATGTATTCCATCTCTTCGGTCACTATGCCTTGTCGCGCATAATATAACTGCGACACGTTGGCACCGGCTTTGGCTCTGCGGGGTTTACGAAGATGCTCAAAACGCAGCGAATCTAAGCTGCTATCACTGTGACGTTCACGACCATATTCGGAGGAAATGCCGGATAACATTTCGGCATCACCACGCTGCTCAATCCAATTTGAGCGAATATCGGGTAACCCTTTACGAATATCTATGGAGACCGACGGATCAGTGTAAGGTCCTGACGTGTCGTACACATACACGGGCGGATTTTTTTCACCGCCAAAGTCCGTGGGGGTGTCACCGAGCGTGATTTCCCGCATGGGGACCTTTATCCCTTCGCGACTGCCTTCTATATAGATCTTGCGGGAATTTGGAAACGGTTGAACCGATTGCTCATCCACTTTGGCATTTTTACTGAGGAACTCTTCTTGGGATACTGTCATGATCGCTACTTTTATTTGGTGTGTAATTGAATGTTTGGTCTCTAATTGAATGCTTGTTCTCGAACTTAAGTTTACGGTAGGCCACGTAAAAAATAGAGCTTTGCTTTGTGGGGGTATCGTTAGCTACTCAAGCATCATTGGCTGCTGGTAAATATCGCTCTAAAATCGCTAAAAGTCGATCAATAGCGCCACGATTCTCATTGACTACCGCTAACCCTTTACCTGCCAGCTCTTGCCTTTGCCGATCATCCTCTAACAATCGCAACACAGCCTCACCCAAGCCCACTGGCGTGCTTACTGTTTCCAACACACCAAGATCTGTGAGCAACTGAGCCACCATCGCAAAGTTAAACACATGGGGCCCGCTAATAGCCGGCGTACCAACCGCTAAGGCTTCCAACATATTGTGACCACCCACGGGTTCTAAGCTACCACCAATAAAGGCGACATCCGAAGCCCCTAGCATCACTAATAGTTCACCCATGGTATCACCAATAACCACCGCAGTGTCTGAGGAAATCACGCCACCATCACTATGTTTAGCAATAGACCATCCTTGTTGAACTGTTAGTTCAGTGACCGTTTCAAATCGTTCGGGATGTCGCGGTACCAAAATTAACAAAGCGGTTGGTATTTGACCACGAACAACTTTAAACGCCTCAAGCGCTTGTTCATCCTCACCCTCATGAGTACTGGCTGCAATAAATACGGCACGATCCGCACCCCACTTTTCACGCAGCTGCGTTGCTTGATCCATGACTTGATCATCAACTGTGAGATCAAACTTTACAGTGCCTGTGATTTTGAGATTAGCCGGCGGCAAACCGAGCTCGACAAAGCGCTCGCCATCCACTTTGGATTGGGCTGCAATCACACTGATTTCCCGCAACATCGGACGGATCAAAGTTAGAATTTTGCGATAGCCATCTGCTGACTTTTGTGACAAACGCGCATTCGCTACCAGAACGGGGATGCCTCGCTGACTGGTAAAGTGAATCACATTGGGCCACAACTCAGTTTCCATGATGACTAGAGAAATGGGATTAAAGTGATTTAAGAAGCGATTAACCGCATGAGGTAAATCATAAGGAAGATAAACGTGAGTTACCCGATCACCAAGAGCCGCTTTCACGCGATCAGATCCGGTGGGTGTCATGGTGGTGATCACAATAGGTAAGTCAGGATGTCGCGCCAACAACATTTCAATCAGCGGCTGCGCGGCAATAAACTCCCCCACAGAGACGGTATGTATCCATAAGCTTCGATCTAAAGTCGGCACCTGATAATGGGCGAAACGTTCGGGGATACGCTCTTTATAGGCAGGATTAGTTTTCGCCCGCTTGAACAGGCGGTAGATCAGCAGCGGAATTGCCAGGTAGAAAACGGCACTGTAGATCCAGCGAAATATCATTAACACACCCCAAGTCTTAGTAAGGGTGCATTATAACCTAAAAGTTAAATCGCGCCTTGTGACTTAACTGGGTAAAATAGCGTTTTATTTTGTGACTAGGTTTATCGTGGCTAAGAAATTACGCGTCAAATACGAACAGGTGCCGTTAACAGAGCAGCCGCCAGAGGCATTGCACCCAAAGCATTGGCCTACTTGGGCTATGTCTGGTTTGATGTATCTTCTCTCAAGACCAAGCTTAAAACAGCGCACCGCTATTGGTGCCGCGCTGGGAGAAATTTCCTATCGTTTTGCGAAAAGCCGACGCCATATTGCTGAAGCTAATATTGATGCGTGTTTTCCCGAACTATCTCCGCAACAACGACAAAAGCTTACTAAGAAAACCCTTATCGAAAACACCATCGGGATTGTAGAAACCGCTGCTGCCTGGTGGCGCCCACCCCAAGACTTCCTTGAATGCACAGATTTCTACGGTACTGAGAATTTACTGGGTACGTTAGAAAAAGGCCATGGTGTTTTGCTGATTGGTGGCCACTATACCACTTTGGATATGGGCGGATCATTGCTGTCTTTGGTGACACCCTACGATGTTACCTACCGAGCGAATAACGATCCGGTATTGGATTGGGTGATACGCAAAGGCAGAGAAAGCTTTACTGATCATCAAATTGAGCGCACCCAAGTACGCAGTATCTTAAGAGCACTGAGAAGCGGACGCGTGTTGTGGTATGCACCGGACCAAGACTATGGCAGCCAACGCTCGGTGTTTGCGCCTTTCTTTAATGTGGCCACCGCCACGGTAAAAGCCACCTCGAAGTTCTCGGCACAGCCAAATACTAAAGTGCTTTTTATCAGTCATTTTAGAAAAAAAGATAACAGTGGCTACGCAGTGTTTTTCTCACCGCCATTAAAAGATTTTCCCACTGGGGATGAAACAGAAGATGCGCGAATTATTAATGCCCACTTAGAGCAGGAAATTCGACGCGTACCAGAACAATATATGTGGGTTCATCGACGCTTTAAGTCTCGACCGAAAGGGGAAGAGCCTTTCTATGAAAAGACCAAAGCTAAGAAATCCAAAAAGAAAAAATCCGGCAATTAATCTTCAGACTAGTTTGCGACCGCAGCGATTTTAACTGGTGCTCCAAACTTCACTTCGATTTGCTGCTGCAGCACATCAAAGACATAACCGGGCATTAAGCTGCTAAAACAAGGCGGTTCCACATATTCACCTTGGCCGTAATTCAGCTGGTTTTTAACTTTAGGGCCGCTATAGGTACATTTATCTTTTAGGCATGGAGAGCAACTATAGTTCGCAAATAGATGCACCTGGTTTTGGCCAAAAGCACCACTTAACCCAGGATCGGTTGGACCATATAAAGACACGCAAGGAATACTTAACGCAGCAGCCAAATGGGTCAAACCCGTATCTACCGCCACTACGCCATGGCACTTGTTTAAGGTGTGGGCAAGCTCAGTTAGTGAAGAGCGCTGAAACACCTCAACATGTTTACCCACTTTGGCAATTTCGTCAGCGATAGCTCGCTCGTTTTCATAGCGCCAAGGAATTAAAACCCGATAGCCTTTTCTACCCGCTAGTTTGGCGGCAGTTTGCCAATAGGCCACTGGCCACAACTTGGTTTCCCAGGAAGCACCGCAGAAAAACATTAAACAGGGATCATTACCGTTGGTAAGGGCAATACTCTGAGCACTGGGTTCACTATCTAGCTTGATTCCACTATTGGCAACCGCTCGAGGAAAGTCATAACCCAAAGCTTTAGCGAAGAATTGGCGGACCCGCTCAACCGCGTGCTGCCCTTTAGCGACAGCTACGGTGTGATCATAATAACGAGTAGCGAGTTGATCCCTCGCAGATTCCTTGTCCAAGCCAAAGGTAGGGCCGTTGGCATAGCGAGACAGCCAGCCATTCATCCATAAGCCATCTGAATCTAAAATAGCGAAGTAGTCGTTGGTGCGAATCTGATGTTTCATTCGCCACCACTTTCCTTTGATCAGATTACCCCAAAGATTCTTGGAGAGGTCATGGGTGGCAACCGGAATCACCCGCTCAGTGGCATAGTGCCATTGAGGGATTTCCTGGAGAGACTCATCCACTAACCAATCAAAGCGAATCCCAGGAATCATCTGGGTAGCATCCGTCATGGCTGGCAATGTATTTACCAAATCGCCAATGGAAGAGGTTTTTATAATCAAAACCCGCATGTTCTAACCTGCTTTCAAGCTAATCCGACTGTTTTATTATTATTTGCTTCTGAAGAAGATTAATCACTTTAGCCGGTATGTACAGCGATTGAGATCTCGAAAAAACAAAAAAAGCCCTTAATATTTCTATCAAGGGCTTTTTCCTAAGCAGTTTTGAGAGATGGATTACACGTAAGCAATCCACTCTGGGTGCTGTTCACGTCGACCATTAACCTGATCGAAATACATTTCCTGCAATTGAGTAGTGATTGGGCCACGCTTGCCAGAACCTATTTTGCGATCATCCAAGGTGTTGATGGGCAAAACTTCTGCTGCGGTTCCAGTAAAGAACGCCTCGTCTGCCACATAAACCTCGTCACGGGTGATGCGTTTCTCGCGAACCTCATAACCTAGCTCATTGGCCAGCTCGATAACCGTAGCACGGGTGATACCATCTAAGCATGAGGTCAGTTCTGGGGTGTAAATAATACCATCACGAATAATGAAGATATTCTCGCCGCTGCCTTCCGCTACATAACCTTCTGGATCTAGCAATAACGCCTCTTCAGCACCACCAGAAAGCGCTTCCTGAAGCGCCAACATAGAGTTGATGTAGTGGCCATTTGCCTTCGCTTTACACATGCTAATGTTTACATGGTGACGAGTGTAAGACGAAGTACGAACCTTAATACCTGCCTCTAATGCTTCTGGCGTCATGTAAGAGGGCCACTCCCAAGCAGCGACAATCACATGTACTTGAAGGTTTTCAGCACGTAAGCCCATTCCTTCAGATCCATAAAACACCATAGGACGCAGGTAGGCATGCGGAAGATTATTCTCTTTAACAGCCGCTAGCTGGGCCGCATTAATCTCGTCCTTGGTGAAAGGGATTTCCATATTCATGATATGGGCAGAACGGAACAACCGATCCGTGTGCTCTTGCAAGCGGAAAATGCCTGGGCCTTTGACGGTTTCATAGGCGCGGACTCCCTCAAAGACACCCATTCCATAATGAAGTGTATGAGTTAATACGTGTACCCGGGCATCACGCCAAGATACCATTTCGCCGTCAAACCAAATTAGACCATCACGGTCGGCCATGGACATAACCAGTTGCTCCTTCAAATAAAGCTGTTGATAAGAAGCGGCATGATATCACTTATCTTCTGGTTTGTTCATATCTGGGAGCACCTTGTGCCAAATTTGGCGAACCCTTTGGCGCAGCTCCGTAAACTGATTTCCGGGCACTTTGCCCTTTTCGTTCTGAAGCGCCAGGCGATGGGTTCTGGAGCGATACTCCAAGTAGGCATCCCTGAGCACCTCTGCCTCTTCAGCTGTTAGCAATTCAGCTTTTTGGATCGCCTCCAAAAGCCGCACATTGTCTGGCCATTCCAGCAAGGACGGGTTATTTTCGCCATAACACAACACAAAGTATTGGGTTAGAAACTCAATATCCACGATGCCACCAGGGTCCTGCTTAAGGTGAAATAGCTTATCGGCGGCAAGGTCTTCTGGCTCCAAAGTTCGCTTTTTCGATTCACTGAGGTGGTCAATCATCTTGTGCCGCATTTCCACGACTTCGGTGGCTAAGGTGTCGGGATCACGATGCTGAGCAAGAATGCGGGCACGAGCCTCGTTGAAAGACTCTGCAAGCGCTGGGCAGCCGGCCACCACCCTAGCCCTAACAAGCGCCTGCTTCTCCCAGGTCCAAGCCTGTTCATTTTGATACTGTTCAAAGGCTTTTAGTGAAGCCACCAACAATCCTGAGTTGCCGGACGGACGCAGGCGCATATCGGTTTCGTACAACATACCGGAAGCAGTACGCGTGCTGAGGATATGTATGATTCGCTGCCCTAAGCGGGTAAAGAACATATTGTTATCAATGGAACGATCGCCATCGGTAGACTTATTGGATGCGGCGCCATGAACAAACACCAAATCCAAATCAGAGGTATAGCTAAGCTCAATACCACCCATTTTTCCGTAGCCTACAATAATAAAATCTGGATCGCAACGATCACCATTTTCTTTAATGGGGTAACCGTGACGTTCAACCATTTGCTTCCAAGCAAGCTCTAATACTTCTTGCAAGATAGTTTCCGCAGTCCAGGTTAAATAGTCGCTCACTTTCATCACCGGCAGGCTGCCCGTTATTTCTGAAGCAGCCACACGCAGCAAATGAACATTTTTAAACTGACGCAAGCATTCCATTTGCTGTTCAAAGTCGTCTTCTGGAATCCGCAACATTAATTGGCGCAATTCATTTTTTAACTCAGCAACTGGTGGTGGTGAGAATAAAGAGTTGGGATCAATTAGTTCATCAAGTAACACCGGGTAACGGGCCATTAGCTCTGCTACCCAAGGGCTAGCACAAGATAAGTTAGCCAATCGATCCAGTGCCGAGGGGTTCTCAACCAATAGGGACATATAAGCAGAGCGTCTTAGAATCGACTGTACCAATGCCACCACACGCTCAAGAGCTGTTAAACCGTCTCCCTGTGAACCACAGGCCGCGATAATAAGTGGCATTAGCTTATCTAAACGCTGCCTGGGCACAGGCTGTAAATGAACCACCACTTTGTTTTCGCGCAAATCGCGAATGATGGCCCACACGTGCTCAACATCATGCTCGCTAAAGCCCAGCTCAACGATTAACTCATGTAGTTCTTCTTCATCGATATCATCCAGCCATAAACTTTGCGCATCACTATTATCGATATTCGATTGTTCTTCTTCATGCTGAGCAGCAATAACGCTTTCAAAGTGATTGCGTACGCCGTGACGCTTCTCATCAAGTGTCTTTTTAAACTGCGACCATTCGCTAAAACCCATACCTAATGCAATACGCAGTTGAGAAACCTCATCATCGGGAATATTTTGGGTTTGACGATCGGCTAACGCTTGAATCCTATGCTCTACATCCCGCAGAAAAATATAAGCATCATGCAACTCTTTAACTGCCTTATCTGGCAATAATTGAATCTGCGCCAGCAACCCTAATACTTTTAATAAGCTGCGTTCTTGAAGATCTAAATCTTGACCACCGCGAACCAACTGAAAAGCCTGCGCTATAAATTCGATTTCGCGGATTCCACCGGAACCGGTTTTGACATTATCAATAGCGCCTTTCCTTAACACTTCTCGGTTAATCAAGGCTTTCATTTCCCGTAAGGATTCAATCACACCAAAGTCGATATAGCGGCGATAAACAAATGGCCTTAAACGGCATAATAAGTTTTCACCCTCGCCTAGATCATCACCCATCGGCCGGGCTTTAATCATGGCGTAACGCTCCCACTCTCTACCCTGTTCCTCGTAATAGGTTTCCATAGCATCGAAGCTCAGCGCCAAAGCACCGGCAGTGCCATAAGGGCGCAAACGCATATCGACACGAAATACAAAGCCATCAGCATTAATTTCATCCAAGCTTTTAATAACGCGCTGACCTAGACGCACAAAAAAATCACGATGTGTTAATGAGCGAGAGCCGCCTTGGGTTTCTCCTTCGTAGGGAAAAGCAAACATCAAATCAATATCAGAAGATAAATTAAGCTCACAAGCGCCTAATTTACCCATACCCAAAACCACCATAGGCATCGGCTCTTCAGAGTCTTTATAAAAAGGTGTTCCCCAGACGGGAGCGAGCCACTGATAATGCAAGCGAACAGCCTCTGCCACACAGGCATCAGCTAAATCAGAAAGATCTTGGGTTACCTCCGCAAACTTGGCCAAGCGACAACTATCGCGCCAAATAATGCGTACCATATGAAAGCGACGAAACTCACGTAGAGCCTTATCTAGAGCTTTAGCTTCACTTACCTCCTCTAGCTGCGTTTGCAACAGGCTCCGGATATCTCCAGCTTTATAAGTCGATTGCAAAGCGTCGCTGTCCATCAAGGCTGCCAATAATTCGGGAAAGCGCACCAATTGATCGACCACGTAATCGCTGGCCACCATGACCTGCTCCAACTGGTTGTTGGGTAAAGCGACCGCTTCCTGAAGGGAATCCTTTAAATCTGGAGAACTAGCAAAAGCATCAGATAAACGTTGCCATTGATTATTTAGATGCTGAGCAACTGAATCGGGCCAATTAGTAAATTGCATGGGTTCCTCTTATTCATTACCACACCATTCTGGGGATGTGACATGCAAATTAATCGCGAACTAATAAATACTAGTCTAGCCCTAAAGAACGCAGGAATCCCTATCCTGAGTCAATGTTAGCCGAGAACCGATAGGAGGTAATTCGCAAATGGCAGTCTTACCTTTATGCCACAAATGAAATACGTAGCTTTCGAGAGGTTTGGTAAGGAAAAAATCCACCGTTTCAGGGACACCCTCTGCATTGACAGCAACAACCTCTGCACGCAATGAACTGAGTTGAACTTTATCACCGGGTTTAAGCGCAAGACTTTGCGCCCTCAATAGGTTTTCTTGAGCTGCCTGATAGAGGCCGTTGGGAGCATGCAAACGAATAGCACTTGCATCAGTACGCTCCATAGACAAATCAGTGCTGGAAGACGCTAACGGCAACACTGAATCAACCGTAGGTAGGCCATGATAAGCCCTAACACCTTGAATATACCCGGCAACACTAGAAAGGGGTGGATTCAACACAATATGTGTCTTGGGCTGCTCGCTCGCTTCAATCTGTAGGTTTTTAGCGCCATGATTTAAAGAACCATCCATAGCCAATTTCATCGCCACAGATTCAACCACTGTAAACAAGGGTGCAAGCACAAACAAAGATACAATCAACACCAATGACAGCACTTTAGCGACTGGAGAAAAACTTAATTCTGCCGTTCGTCGAGCGCCAAAGTACATTCCAATTAATGCAGCCATCGGGATTCCCGCACTAATCAACAAACGGCTATGAGGATTAGTAGCGCACACGGGTAATAGCAATAATAAACAGCTCAACAAAAAGAATCGCGCTAATCCGGAAACTCTAAATAAAGGCATTAAAACCCAAAGCAGCAAACCGCCTCCGAGAACACCTACAACAATCACCAGAGTTTCACCAAACAAACTTGCAAATTCCGGCGGTAAGCTCCAAATCAACCCGGTTAATAAAAGAAAATATCGCCAACCGGCAATTTCCAAGAAAGCAGCAACATTAGTGGGATCCACATAGTGGCCAGAACCTTCAGCCCCATACCCCAAGATTGCTCTAGCGAACAACCATAAAATACCGACAATGCCATAGGGCGCAATGGTAAGCATGCGCTGTATAAAACCAATAATGCCTGAAGCTTTATTAGTGGAGGGTTCCATGCATAACGCAAACGCTAACAAGAATAGCCCAGCACTAACACCTATCTCGCCGGACAACAAACCTAACGAAAAAAACATCAGTGCCAACAAATGTTGTGAAAGCTTGCCGCTTTGACGCCAACGATCGTGAAACAACATGGTTAATGCCACAAACAATGTTGCTAATACCGCGTTGCGATTTGCGAGCCACCCGGACGCGAAGCCATGAGTATAAGATAAGGCAAAGATCCAGAAAGCCCACACTAGCGCAGGCCCTGAAAGCCAGCGACCAAACAATCGATACACTGCAATAAATAACAACAACAAATACGCCAAGCTGTGCAAATGCATTAACACTGGATTGTTCGGCCATAAGCCGTAATCAATGATATGGGTTATTTCAGCCACTGGCCGCCAAAATGCATACTTAAGTTCAGGCAGTGTCCACCATGGCAGCATACCCTTTTCAATTAAAGCTTGAGTTCGCTGTGGATCACCATCTAAAAAAGTAAATAGCCCTACTATCCCAGCCGCATCCTGACCGGGCACCGCTAGCGCATGCTGCGTAACCAATGCCCAGTGATAATAATCATCTAACTGCAATCCAGTAATAATGCTTGGCGCCACCAGAAGCATGCCAATTAGCATCGCAATATAAATGTGCTTACTCGGAGCGCCGCCGTTTTGGGAAGGTTCCATGAATTACTTCCTAAGATTCATCAATGGGCGCTCAATAAAGAGGTACATAAAAGCAGAAAGAATGGTGGTTAAGATGGTGCTCACCAAGAACACAAAAAACACTGCATCCATATGGGTCATGCTAGGATCTTTTTCTACCATCACTTTTGCTTGTGCCACCACAATCGCAACGGGTACGACATGGATCAGGTACATGGAATAAGATAGTTGTGCGAAGGGATAAAGGATTCGATTACCAAATAACACATTAGAAATACGTTGAAACCAGCCTGCCTCGAAAGAGGCCAGAATCATGATCGCGACACCCAATCCAAACAGATTACGATTAACACTTTGATAGAAGATATTAAAGTTTTGGTA